>DAORNX010000140.1:0-1703 GCA_035441225.1 Caulobacter sp. | reverse complement strand
CCCGCCGGGCCATGAACCCGGTCAGGAAGCCCGGGGCGCCCGCCGCGGTGATGGCGATGGCGAAGAAGCAGAAGCCGATCTGCCTGGGTCCCCAGTCGAACTTCGCGTGGGCCCACAGGCCGAAGGTCGCCTCCATGCCGGCGAACCCGGCCATCGAGATCAGCGTCACCAGCAGGGTGCGCCAGATCACCGGATGGGCCGCGGCGTCGCCCAGGCCCTCCAGCCGTCCGCGCTTGGGCGCGTCCTTGTGGGCGTGGCGCGTCTCGCGCACGAACAGGGTGATGCCGACGCCCGCCGCCAGGGCCAGGGTGGCGGCGAACAGCAGCGGCGGGCGGAAGCCGATGGTGCCCTGGTCGGCGTGCGCCAGCAGCCCGCCGATCGACGGGCCGGTCATGAAGCCGAGCGAGAAGGCCGCGCCCATCAGCCCCAGTCGCCCGGCCCGGCGGTCCGGCGGCGTCACGTCGGCCATGTAGCCCTGGATGGTCGAGATGTTGCCGGTCAGCACCCCGCCGGTCAGCCGGATGGCGCAGGCGACCCACAGGTTCGGCGCGAAGGCCAGCAGCACATAGGTCAGGGCGTTGCCGAAGATGGTCATCATCAGCACCGGCCGCCGCCCGATGCGGTCCGACAGCCGGCCCCACAGCGGCTCGGCGAAGAAGTTGCCCACCGAGTAGCAGGCGAACAGCACGAACACCTGCCAGTCCGGGGCCCCGAACGACTTGGCGTAGAACGGCAGCAAGGGAATGATCACCCCGAACCCGGCGATGTTGACGAACACCACCGCCAGCAGGACGTAGAGCGCCTTGCTGTCGCCGGGCGCCGACGGGGCGGCGGGGGATGTCGGTTCGGCGGCCATCAGGGGCGGGGGTTTAGGCCGTTGCGGCGATGGCGGCAAATGGCGCCGCCGCCGCCACCCTTCACTCCACCGGTTCGACGGCCGGCGCGAGGTACGACGACTGCCGGTAGGCGGCGACCATCCCGGGCGTCGGCATGTAGATCCGCAGGGTCACCTTGAAATCGCCGCTCGCCGGGGAAGGCAGCCAGTTGCGGTCGCGCGCGCCGCCCGGGGCGGTGGGCTGCACATAGATGTCGACCGAGCCGTCGGCGTTGCGCACCAGGTCGTCCCGGCTGCCCAGGGCGTAGCGATCGAGCGGATTGGCGACGAACTGGAAGCGGCGGGCGTCGTAGAGGGTCAGGGACCAGAAGCCCAGGGCGTCGGTCCGGGGGATGTCTTCCGCCTTGAAATGCAGCCTGTAGGCCCGGCCGCCGCCCAGCGCCTGGCCGTCCGCGCCGAAGAAGTTGTTGAAGTAGAGCGCCTCTTCGGGATCGTTGCCCATCAACCCGACCAGGGCGTTGCCGGCGCGCGTCGGATAGTCGAAGTCGTTGGCCAGCGCGGCCCGGTTGGCGGTCCAGCCGGAGGCGGTCGGCGTCCCGCGCGTCCGCCGGATCAGGTCGATGATCGCCGGCCCCTCCTTCTCGGCGCGCAGGACGCCGGCCCGGGTGGCCGGATCGAGCCTGGCCGGGTCGAACGGCTTGCCGGGAACCAGGCCGATGCGCCGCATCATGGCCAGCATGCCCACATGTTTGGCCGGCGGCGGGTTCTCCGCCATCAGGTCGGCGACCAGCCGGAAATAGGCGAAGTCGCCCTCGTAGCGCGTCCGCGCCCGGACGGCGGGCGCCGGCGGCGGCCTGCCCGACGGCCC
>DAORNX010000139.1:0-6092 GCA_035441225.1 Caulobacter sp. | reverse complement strand
CTCGAGCAGTCGGCCTTCTCGTGGAAGTGCAGGCCGTGCCAGCCGGGCGTCAGCCCCCTGGCCGCGACCCGCAGCACCAGGCCATGCGGGGCCTCGGTCAGCATGGCCGAGCCCATGTCCTCGCCGGCCGGTCCCTTCAGCTGGACGGTGACCGGCGCGGGTCCGGCGGCGGCCGGGAGGCCGACGGCGGCGATGGCGAGGGGGAGGATCAGGCGGCGCATCGAATTGCTCCTTGCAGCATCGGTAATATCGCGGCGGATCACGGGTTTCGACGCGCCATCAGCCCGAAAAAGCCGCCCGAAAGATGGCGCCGGGCGGATGCGAATGTTAACTAGGGAATGGACGCTTCCTGTCCGATTCTGACAGCAAATTCCCGCACTTGACCGACGAAACCAATACCCCTCCGGAAGACGCCCGGCGCGGGGCCGTAAGCCCCATCGCCATCGAGGACGAACTCAAGCGCAGCTACCTCGACTACGCCATGAGCGTGATCGTCAGCCGCGCCCTGCCGGACGTCCGCGACGGCCTCAAGCCGGTGCACCGCCGCATCCTGTTCGCGATGAACGAGAACGGCTTCACGTCGAATGCGGCCTACCGCAAGTCGGCCCGCACCGTCGGCGACGTGATCGGCAAGTATCACCCGCACGGCGACGTCGCCGTCTACATGGCCCTGGTGCGGATGGCCCAGCCGTTCTCGATGGGCGTCATGCTGATCGACGGCCAGGGCAACTTCGGCTCGGTCGACGGCGATATGCCGGCGGCCATGCGCTACACCGAATCCCGCCTGACCAGGGCGGCGGAGGCGCTGCTGGCGGATCTCGACAAGGACACGGTCGACTTCCAGGAAAACTACGACGGCTCCGAGAACGAGCCGACGGTGTTGCCGGCGCGGATACCCAACCTGCTGGTCAACGGCGCCGGTGGCATCGCCGTGGGCATGGCGACCAATATTCCGCCGCACAATCTGGGCGAAATCGTCGACGCCTGCCTGGCCTTCATCGACAACCCCGATATTCCGCTCGATGAGCTGCTCGACATCGTGCCGGGGCCGGACTTCCCGACCGGCGGCGAGCTGATCGGCCGCACCGCCGCCCGCCAGGCCCTGATGACCGGCCGCGGCTCGGTGATCATCCGCGGCGTGGCCAGCGTCGAGGAGCTGCGCAAGGACCGCGAGGGCATCGTCATCACGGCGATCCCGTTCCAGGTGAACAAGTCCAGCCTGGTCGAGCACATCGCCGACCTGGTCCGCGACAAGAAGCTCGAAGGCATCAGCGACATCCGCGACGAGAGCGATCGCGCTGGGATGCGCATCGTCGTCGAGCTCAAGCGCGACGCCCAGGGCGACGTGATCCTCAACCAGCTCTATCGCTTCACGGCCCTGCAGAGCAGCTTCAGCTACAACATGCTGGCGCTCAACCGCGGACGGCCCGAGCAGATGGGCCTGCGCGAGATGATCACCGCCTTCGTGGAGTTCCGCGAAGAGGTGGTCGTCCGCCGGACCCGCTTCGAGCTGGGCAAGGCCCGCGACCGCGGCCATGTGCTGGTCGGTCTGGCCATCGCCGTGGCCAACATCGACGAATTCATCCGCATCATCCGCTCCTCGGTCGATCCGGCCGAGGCGCGCGAGCGCCTGTGCGGCCAGGACTGGCCGACCGGCGACATGATGCCGCTGATCGAGCTGATCGCCGATCCGCGCACGGTGATCACCGGCGGCGACCAGGTTCGACTGTCCGACGAACAGGCCCGCGCCATTCTGGCCCTGACGCTGTCGCGCCTGACCGGCCTTGGCCGCGACGAGATCATGGGCGAGGCCCGCACGCTGGCCGGCTCGATCGCCGAACTGCTTGAGCTGCTGTCCGACCGGGCCAACATCATGGCCGTGGTCCGCGGGGAGCTGGTCGAGGTGCGCGAGAAGTTCGCCATCCCGCGCCGCACCGTCTTCGGCGAGGGCGGCGCGGACATGGACGACGAGGACCTGATCCCGCGCGAGGACATGGTCATCACCGTCACCCACGGCGGGTATGTGAAGCGCACGCCGCTGTCGACCTACCGCAGCCAGCGCCACGGCGGTAAAGGCCGCTCGGGCATGTCGACCAAGGACGAGGACGCGGTCACCCGCGTGTTCTCCGCCTCGACCCACGCCCCGGTCCTGTTCTTCAGCTCGGGCGGCAAGGTCTACAAGCTCAAGGTCTGGCGCCTGCCGATGGGCGCCCCGACCTCGCGCGGCAAGGCGTTTGTCAACCTGCTGCCGATCGAGCCGGGAGAAGCCATCACCTCGATCCTGCCGCTGCCCGAGGACGAGGAGCAGTGGGATCAGCTGGACGTGATGTTCGCAACCCGCAGCGGCAACGTCCGCCGCAACAAGCTCAGCGACTTCGTGCAGATCAACCGCAACGGCAAGATCGCCATGAAGCTGGACGAGGGGGACAGCATCGTCGGCGTGGGCCTGTGCACGGCCGCCAATGACGTGCTGCTGACCACCGCGCTCGGTCGGGCGATCCGGTTCGAGGTGGGCGAGGTGCGGGTGTTCGCCGGCCGCGACTCCACCGGCGTGCGCGGCATCAGGCTGGCGGACGGCGATGAGGTGCTGTCCATGGCCATCCTGCACGGCGTCGATGCGACGCCGGCGGAACGCGCGGCCTATCTCAAGTACGAGCGCGCGCGCCTGAGGGCCGAAAGCGCCGATGACGAGGACGTCGCCACGCCGGCGGACGACGAGGACGAGGCCGAGGAAGCCGCTGATCTCACTCCCGAGCGCATCATCGCACTCCAGGCGGCGGAGGAATACATCCTCACCCTGTCGTCCGAGGGCATCGGCAAGCGAAGCAGCGCCTACGATTTCCGCCGCACGGGCCGCGGCGGTCAGGGACTGCTGGCGCAGGACCTGACCCGCAAGGGCGGCCGCCTGGTCGCCAGCTTCCCGGTCGATCAGGCCGACGAGATCCTGCTGGTCACCGACGCGGGCCAGCTGATCCGCTGCCCGGTCAGCGGAATCCGCATCGCGGCGCGCAACACCCAGGGCGTGATCGTCTTCCGCACCGCCGAGGATGAACACGTCGTGAGCGTGGAGCGGCTGGAGGCTTCCGGCGAGGGCGTCGAGGACGCCGACAGCGGAGAATAGCCCTCCCGACCCGCCTTGCGTCGTCGCGCTACTGAGCTAGGGTGCGCTGCAGCATCGAAAGGGGCGGCGATGGCGCGAGTCGGACTGTATCCGGGCACGTTCGATCCGATGACCAACGGTCATCTGGACATCATTGGCCGGGCCGTGAAGCTGGTGGACAAGCTGGTCATCGGCGTGGCCATTAACGAAGGCAAGGGCCCGCTGTTCTCCCTGGAGGAGCGGGTGGCCATCGTCCGCGACGAGACCGCCCACCTGCGGAAGATCGCCGAAATCGAGGTGATCCCGTTCAAGGGCCTCCTGATGCACTTTGCCCGCGAGGTCCACGCGGGCATCATCGTCCGTGGCCTGCGGGCCGTGGCCGACTTCGAATACGAATTCCAGATGACCGCCATGAACCAGCAGCTCGACCGGGAGATCGAGACGGTGTTCCTGATGGCCGACCCGCGCCACCAGGCCGTCGCCTCGCGGCTGGTCAAGGAGATCGCCATCCTCGGCGGCGACATCACCAAGTTCGTCACGCCCGGCGTGGCCACCCGACTGCTCGCCAAGGTCGGCCGGGAATAGGGCCGGTCGGTCGCGACCGACCGGCACCGCGATCGCCGTACGGACTTGTTCTGGTCCCTCTGCCGTTCTACGCGGGCTGACGGGGCCTTTTGAAAGAGTGACCGCATGAAATTCGCGCCGACCGCGCTCGCCGCCCTCCTGTTCGCCGCCGCGCCGGCCCTGGCCGCCCGCGCCGCCGGGCCCGGGGTTCCGGAACCCTCGGCCGCCGAGTGGCGCACGCCCGATCCCGAAACCATCATGGTCATCGACACCAACAAGGGTCGCATGATCGTCGAGCTGTCGCCCTGGGCCGCGCCGGTCAATGCCGAGCGCGTCAGGCTGCTGGCCCGTCAGGGATTCTATGACGGACTGACCTTCTTCCGGGTGATCGATGACTTCATGGCCCAGACGGGCGACCCGCGAAACGACGGCACCGGCGGATCGGACGCCCTGCCGGACATGGCGGCCGAGTTCACCTTCCGGCGTGGCCGCGACCTGCCGTTCACGTCATTCGGTCGCCTGCCGGCCGACAACGACACGCCCTCGACGACCGAGGTCGGGTTCATCAACGGCTTCGCGGTGCGGGGCGCGCCGCAGATGCAGATGATGGCCTCGGCCGACGGAAAGGTGCCCGGCTGGCCGTTGTTCTGCGCCGGCGTGCTGGGCATGGCCCGGTCGACCCAGCCCGACACCGCCAACAGCCAGTTCTTCATCATGCGGCACACCTATCCGCTGCTCGACGGCAACTACACCGTCGTCGGCCGTGTGCTCGGCGGCCCCGAGGTGGTGCGGGCGATCAAGACCGGCGAGCCGGTTCCCGATCCGCGCGACGTCATGACCCGGGTGCGCATGCTGGCCGACATCCCCGCCGCCGAGCGGCCGAAGGTCCAGGTGCTCGACACCGCCGGTCCCGCGTTCAAGGCCATGCTCGAGGCCGCCCGGGCCGCCGGCGCCGGGCCGGCCAAGGCCTGCGACATCGCCGTCCCGGTCAGGATCGGTTGAGGAGACCCGCCATGCGTTCGACCCTGCTGCTCGTCGCCCTGCTGTCGCTGACCGCTCCGGCGGCCCTGGCGAGACCCGCGGCCCCGACGGCCGCCGACTGGCGCACACCCGATCCGCAGAACGTGCTGGTGATCGACACCAGCAAGGGCCGGGTGGTGGTCGAGCTGGTCCCGGAAGTGGCCCCGGGCCATGTCGAGCGCCTGCGCGTGCTGGCCCGCAAGGGCGCCTATGACGGCCGCACCTTCTTCCGCGTGATCGACCGGTTCATGGCCCAGACGGGCGATCCGCAGGACACCGGGGAGGGGGGCAGCGACCTGCCCAACCTGAAGGCCGAGTTCACCTTCCGTCGCGACGCCGCCTCGGGCTTCGTCACCGCCGCCAGCCCGTGGGGGACCGAGGAGGGCTTCATCAAGGCGCTGCCCGTGGTCAGCCAGGCCTGGAGCTGGAGCGAGATGACCCAGGACGGCAAGGTCGCGGCCTGGGGCAGCTACTGCCCGGGCGTGGTCGGCATGGCCCGCGACGAGAATCCCGACAGCGCCAACAGCCAGTTCTTCCTGATGCGCCAGCCCTACCTGTCGCTCGACAAGCGTTACACGGCGTTCGGCCGGGTGATCAGCGGACTGGAAGCGATCCGCGCGATCAAGACCGGCGAACCGGTCGCCGCGCCGCAGGATCGGATGGACCACGTGCGCGTTCTGGCCGATATACCCGCCGCCGAACGGCCGACGGTCCGGGTCATCGACCCAGCGGGCCCCTGGTTCAAGGCCGAGATTCAACGCGTGCGCCAACTTAAGGGCGCGGATTTCTCGCTCTGCGACGTCAACTTTCCTGCGGAAGTGAACTGAAACGATGACGACCGACGCCGAAAACACCCTGCTGCTGACCACCGACACCGGCACGGTCACCATCAAGCTGCGCCCCGACCTGGCCCCCGGCCATGTCGAGCGGATCAAGGAACTGGCGCGGGAGGGCTTCTACGACGGCGTGGTCTTCCACCGCGTGATCCCCGGCTTCATGGCCCAGGGCGGCGACCCCACGGGCACCGGCTCGGGCGGTTCGAAGAAGCCTGACCTGAAGGCGGAGTTCTCCAACGAAAAGCACCTGCGCGGCGTCTGCTCGATGGCGCGCACCAGCTATCCGCACTCGGCCAACAGCCAGTTCTTCATCTGTTTCGACGACGCCACCTTCCTCGACGGCCAGTACACGGTGTGGGGCGAGGTGGTGGACGGGATGGACCACATCGACGCCCTGCCCAAGGGCGAGCCGCCCCGCCAGCCGGGCCGTATCGTCTCGATGAAGGTCGCCGCGGACGCGTGATCGTGCGTCCTTCGACGCGCCCCGGCTCAGCGCCGGGGCTGCTCAGGATGACGTGATTCCGCGCACGTCGTGGTGAGCAGCCCGCGCAGCGGGCGTGTCGAACCACGCG
>DAORNX010000138.1:0-6136 GCA_035441225.1 Caulobacter sp. | reverse complement strand
AGGCTCGGGGCGGTAAAGAAGAAACAGGCCACGGCGCCGGCCACGGAGACCATCAGCAGGGCCTCCCGCGCCGGTCCGGCGCCCTCGGCGAAGGCGGCGATCTGGGCGCAGGCGCCCGACCACAGCAGGCCGGCGAGAATCTGCACCCGGCCGCGCCGGACGAGGTCGCGGCTCTCGTCGGTCCGCAGCCAGTTCACCACGGCGTAGAAGACGCCCCAGTTGATCGCGAACACCGCGAAGCTGGCGGCCATCCACACACTGTTGGGCGCGAAGCTGCCGGCCCAGACGTAGATCGGCAGGCTGACCCCGAACAGCGCCAGGGCATAGGGCAGCAGGCCGCGCTGGGCCTCGAGCGACTGGAGGGTGACGGACTCTCCGCCGCGGGGCGTGCGGGCGGGGTCGGGCAGGTTGAACACGGCATCCCCTCTTCTGGCGCGCGAAGTCTAGGCGAGGGGCGTTTGCGGGGGGTGAAGGGAGGTAGTTAATGGTCGGTCAGCCTTCGTTAAGTTTAACAACTCATGATCACAGCCGCGTCGACGACGCCGGGCGGGATTCGACATGGGCACGACACGGGCAGCACTGACGGATGTGGACCTGCGCACCCTTCTCAAGGGGGCGACGGCGGACGAGCGGGCGGTGGCCGCGCACAAGCTGTGCCGGACCATCGACCGCGAGGCCCTGACCGACGATGAACGGGCCATGGCCGGCGACATCCTGCGGGTGATGGCCGCCGACGCCGCCGAGCTGGTGCGCCGGGCCCTGGCGGTGACGCTGAAGGCCTCGGACGTGGTCCCGCATGACGTTGCCCTGAAGCTGGCCAGGGACGTCGAGTCGATCTCCCTTCCGATGCTGAACTTCTCGCCGGTGTTCAGCGACGACGACCTGGCCGAGATCGTCCGGCTCGGCGGGCCGGTGCGCCAGCTCGCCATCGCCAGGCGGCCCAGCCTGTCGGAACGGGTCACAAGCGCGATTGTCGAGCACGGCTCGGAAACGGCGGTCGAGACCGCCTGCGCCAACGACAACGCGGCCTTCTCCGAACGCATCCTGCAGCGGGCGCTGGACCGGTTCGAGAAGTCCGAGCAGGTGCTGGCGGCGGTCGCCTATCGCAACGCCCTGCCGCTGGCGGTCACCGAGCGCCTGATCACCATGGTCGGCGACCAGGTGCGCGATCACCTGCTGAACCATCACGCGCTGTCGCCGGAAAAGGCGCTGACCATCGCCATGGCCGCCACCGAGCGGGCGACGGTCGACCTGGTCGACCAGGCCGGCCGGGCCGCCGATCCCAAGGCCTTCGCCGCCCACCTGCACAAGGCCCAGCGGCTGTCCGCCTCGCTGCTGTTGCGCTCGCTGGCGCACGGCCACATGACCTTCTTCGAGTGCGCCATCGCCGAGCTGGCGGGCGTGCCGCATCACCGCACGTGGCTGATGATCCACGACGCCGGGCCGCTGGGCCTGCGCGCCATCTATGACCGGGCCGGCCTGCCGGCGCGGCTGTTCGCCGCGTTCCGCGCCGGGGTCGACACCTGGCATGCGATGGAGTTCGACGGCGGGCTGCGCGACCGCGAACGCTTCCAGGAGCGGATGTTGCAGCGGTTCCTGACCCAGCCCCAGACCGTGGCCCGGGACGACGTCGACTATCTGATCGACAAGATGGACCGTATCTCGCGCGAGAGCCGTCGGGCCGTTGACGTGGCGTGAGGCTTGCCGAACGGGTGTTTGAGGCGCGATCCTTCGCCTCATGACCGAGCCCGTCGCCATTCGCCCCGCCGCCACCATCCTGCTCGTCCGTGACGACCCGACCTTCGAGGTCCTGATGGTCAAGCGGCACCACCAGATCGATTTCGCCTCGGGCGCGCTGGTGTTCCCGGGCGGCAAGACCCACGCCGGGGACCACGACGAGGCCTGGGCCGACCATGTGACGGGTTGGGATGCGATACCGGCCGAGAAGCGTCCGCTGCGCATCGCGGCGATTCGCGAGGCCTACGAGGAGGCGGCGATCATCATCGCCAACGACGCCGCCGGCCGGCCCTTCACCGGCGACGACCGCGCCGGCGCCGCCCGCGAATCCGTGTCGAGGGACGAGCGGCCGTTTCTGGACCTCGTGCGCGAGCTGGATGTGAAGCTCGACCTGGCGGCCCTGACGACCTTCGCCCGCTGGATCACCCCCGACATGATGCCCAAGCGGTTCGACACCTGGTTCTATCTTGTGCGGGCCACGGGCGAGCAGCTGGCGGTATGCGACGGCTACGAGACGGTCGACGCCGAGTGGATCCGGCCCGCCGAGGCCCTGCGTCTTGAACAGGCGGGCGAGCGGACGATCATCTTTCCGACCCGCATGAACCTGAAGCTGCTGGCCGAGGCGACCAGCGCCCAGGACGCCATCGACCGCGCCGCCGCCCGCACCCTGGTGCCGGTGCTGCCGAAGGTCGAACGCCGCGAGGGCGGCGGCGTGCTGGTCATTCCGGAAGACGCCGGTTACGGCGCCGTGGTCGAGCCGCTGTCGAACATCCGGGCCTGAGCCCCGCGTCACGGGCGGCGGAACGGCCCGGCGGGGGCAGCCGTTGAAGGCGGACAGCCCCCGGGAGCCCGCCGATGTCCGAATCCGCCGCCGCCGAACCGCGCACCTTCGCGCGGCGCGACGTTCACACTGAAGAGCCGTCGCTGGCGGGCAAGCGCATCCTGATCACCGGCGGCACGACGGGTATCGGCCGCGCCGTCGCGGCGCTGCTCGGATCCTGCGGGGCACGCACCTTCATCTTTGGCCGCCATGCGCCGGAGTTGCGTGACGCGCTCGAGCACATTCGCGCCGCCGGGGGCGCGGCGGAGGGGGTGATCGCCGACCAGGCCGGGGCCGATGACATCGACAAGGTGTTTTCCGCCGTCGACGAGGCGCTGGGTGGACTGGATGTCGCCATCATCAACGCCGGCCTGGGCAGCGAGCCGCTGTCGCAGGCCGCGGAGGCCCGCTGGCGCTATGTGGTGGAAACGAACCTCACGGGGGCGATCGCCGTGGCTCAGGAGGCCGCGAAGCGGCTCGAGGGCCGGGACGGCCAGGGGCAGATCGTGCTGGTTGGCTCGATCAGCGCCGACGCGGAGGGCGAGGGCAGCCCGGCCTACGCGGCGACCAAGGGCGGCATCCGTTCATTCGCCAGGTCATTGCGCAACGAACTGGCGAAGAAAGGGGTCCGCGTCAGCCTGATCGAGCCGGGGACGGTGGGGACGGACATGATCGAGGACGGGCCGGCCGAGCAGCGCGCCCGGATCGGTGGCCACCAGATGTTGCGCGCCGAGGACATCGCCGTGGCCATCCGCTACGTGGTCAGCCAGCCGCCTCGCTGCGACGTGACCTCGCTGCGCATCGAGCCGCGGCTGCAGGGCTGATGATGCCGCCGACCTACGCCGTGGACCGCCTGATCTTCACCCCCGACCAGGTGGACCTGGCCCGCTCGCCCCTGCGCCAGGGTCTGCCGCTCGGCTCGACCTTCGTGCTGGGGGCCTTCAACCCCGGCCTGGCCGTGCTGCCGACGGGCAATCTGCTGATGATGGTGCGCGTGGCCGAGGCGCTGAGCCGGCCGATCGAGGGCCGCGTCATCCGCGCGATCCGCTGGACACCGGAGGACGGCTACCATCTGGCCAGCTGGCCGCTGGTCGGGGTCGACACCAGCGACCCGCGGAAGTTCGAACTGACCGGGCATGCGGTTCGCCTGCTGGCCCTGACCTCGATGTCCTGGCTGTTACCGGTCGAACTGACCCCTGACGGGCTGACGGTGGTGGCCGTCCACTACGACCGGGCCATCGGCCCGCGCGCGTCCTGGCAGGACTATGGCGTGGAGGACGCGCGCATCAGCCGGATTGGCGGGACCTGGTTCATGACCACCTGCAGCGTCAGCGCCGAACGCCACGCCACCGCCCTCTACACCTCGGGCGACGCGCTAGACTGGACCCTGCGCGGCATCGTGCTGGATCACCAGAACAAGGACATGCTGCTGTTCGAGGGTCTGGTCGACGGCGCCTTCTGGGCGCTGACGCGGCCGCTCGGCAGTCTGTATTTTGCCTTTCCGCCGGAAAGCCCGTATCGCGGCGGCCCTTCGATCAACCTGGCCACGTCGCCTGACGCGCTGCACTGGAAGCCGGTCGAACAGGGCGGCATTCGCCCCCGGAAGGTCTCGCAGGCGAGCGAGAAGGTCGGTGGCGGAGCCCAGCCGGTGCTGACGCCCGAAGGCTGGCTGGTGCTCTATCACGGCGTCGAGGCGGGCGGTCCCGTGGGGACCTATCGCACCTTCTGGGCCCTGCTCGACGCGCGAGATCCGACCCGCGTTCTGCGGCTCGAGGACCAGACGGCGATCCTCGAGCCCGCACCGGCCTTGACCGCGCCGCTGCGAGACCGCATGTACCTGGATGGGGTGGTGTTCACGACCGGACTCGCCGATGGCGGCGACCATTGGATCGTGCTGTCCGGCGAGGCCGATCTGGCCTGCCGGGTGACGCATGTCCCGAAGACGGCGTTGGTCTAGGCGGCGAGCTTGGCGACCCGGTCTTCGAGTTCCTCGACCAGCTTGCGGCCGACCGGATGATCCTCGCTGCGGATGTTGCCGCGGACCGAGGCCTTGATCCCGTCGATATGGGCGTCGACCAGGAACATCGGGGCGTCCAGCCGGGTGTCCGGGTCATCGATCAGCTTGCACAGCGAGCCGGCGATGCGGGTGACCAGCGGGAATTCGTATGTGGCGCCAAGGCCCTTGAGGTCATGGGCGCGCAGATACAGACCCTCGGCCGTCTCGGTGTTGAGACCTTCGGCGCGAATGCGCTGCCGGGCGGCCTCGAGCTTGACCAGCTCGTCATTGAGCCACTCGCTGAAATTACCCGAAAGGCTCTTGAGCGCGGCTTCCGCCTTGGCGATGGCGGCGGGGTCGATCCCGCCCAGCCGGCCGCCCACCTTGAGGCGCAGAGTGTTCGGGGCCTGGATGACCTGGACCGTGGGATTGTCGCTCACGCATCGCCTCCTCTGGCGTTTCACCCGGAGGACGCTAGTCGATCGGGGTTAACAACGGATGAGACGAGCATTTCCGGTCCGCGCGGCGCGTCGTCGCATCAGGCGGAGAACTGCTCGGCCAGAACGCGCTCCTCCAGACTGCGCCCGGCGTCGAACAGCATCGCCAGGCTGACCGACCGGTCCTCGGCGATGTGGACCTCGAGCACGTCGCGGACCTCGACGTTGTCGGCCACGGCGCTGACCGGCCGCTTGTCGGATTCCAGCACCTCGAAGGTCACCCGGGCGGTGTGCGACAGCAGGGCCCCGCGCCAGCGTCGCGGCCGGAAGGCGCTGATCGGCGTCAGGGCCATGACCCGCGCGTCGATCGGAATGATCGGGCCGTGCGCCGACAGGTTGTAGGCGGTCGAGCCGGCCGGGGTCGACACCAGCGCCCCGTCGCAGACCAGCTCGCCCATGCGCACCTTGCCGTCGATGGAGATCCGCAGCTTGGCCGTCTGGCGGGTCTGGCGCAGCAGCGACACCTCGTTGATCGCCAGGGCCCGGTGCTGCTTGCGCTTGCTGTCGATGGCGACCATCGCCAGCGGATGGATGACGGCGCGCTCGGCGGCGCTGATCCGCTCGAGCAGGCCGTCCTCGCTGTATTCGTTCATCAGGAAGCCGACCGAGCCGCGGTTCATGCCGTAGATCGGCTTTCCGTCGGCGAGGGCGCCGTGCAGCGTCTCGAGCATGAAGCCGTCGCCGCCCAGGGCGACGATCACCTGGGCGCTGTCGCCGGCGTCGCCGTAGCGGGCGATCAGGCGCTCGCGCGCCTCCTGGGCCTCGGGGCGGTCGCTGGCGAGGAAGGTGACGCGGCTGGTGTGGGGCTTGGAGTTGAACATGGTCCGGCGAGCAAGGCCTTATGCCGCCGGCCTTGTCAAACGGTGGACACGGCCTTGCGGAAGGCGACGCCGGCGATATCCGCGTCGAACGGGCCGAAGGCGCCGGTGGCGCGGCGTCCGGCCTCGGCGCCGCCGCCCGGCCGGCCCTGGTTCAGGTCGCGGACGGCCTCGAGAATGGTCGGAAAGGCGCCGCGGTCGACGCCGATGGCGGCGCAGGCCAGGGCGAGCAGTTCGGGACGATCGCTGGCGATCGCCCGGCGGATGT
>DAORNX010000137.1:0-6168 GCA_035441225.1 Caulobacter sp. | reverse complement strand
AGCACCGACCAGTCGAGCCGCGGCAGGTCCTCGTCCCGGCAGCGCCGCGCGAGCCCGGCCAGCAGCGCCCGGCCGGCGCCGTGGCCCCGCGCCCCCTCCTCGACGAACAGGTCCTCGAGCCAGATCCCGTGGCGGCCGCGAAAGGTCGAATAGCTGTAGAACCAGACGGCCAGTCCCACCGGCCTTCCGTCCAGCTCGGCGATGTCGCAGAACACCTTCGGCGCGACGCCGAAGAACGACACCTCCACGTTCCACAGCGTCAGGTCGGCCTCGTGGCGCAGCTTTTCGTACTCGGCCAGGGCCTCGATGAAACCGAGGATGACCGGCGCGTCGCCGGGGTGGGCCGGGCGGACGATCAGCCTCATCCGATCTTTACTCCGGGCGGGGCCGGATTGGCTTCCGGCACGAAGAAGTCGGGCATTAGCGGCTTCGTCGGATCGACGCGGTACTTCTCGAAGTCGCGCACGCCCTCTCCATAGAGGAAGGTGTCGTCGATCAGGAACTGGCCGGTGAAGTCGCGCGCTGGCTTGCAGAAGATGGCGTGGGCCGCGTCGGCCATGATCTCCGGCGTGCGGCAGTGCCGCATGCCCTCGTCGCCGGCGAGGGCGAACTGGATCGCGGCCGTGGCGATGCCCGTGCGCGGCCACAGGCCGTTGAAGGCGATGCCGTCGTCCCGGTACTCGTCGGCCATGCCGAGCATGAACATCGACATGTTGTACTTGGCCACGGTGTAGGCCACGTGCCGGCCGAACCAGTGCGGCGACAGGTCCAGCGGCGGCGACAGCGCCAGCACGTGCGGATTGGCCGCCCGCTTCAGGTGCGGGATGCAGGCCCTGGACGTCAGGAAGGTCCCGCGCGCGTTGATCTGGTGCATCAGGTCGTAGCGCTTCATATCGGTCGCCTCGGTCGGCGTCAGGCTGATGGCCGAGGCGTTGTTGACGCAGATGTCGATGCCGCCGAACGCCGCCACCGTGCGCTCCACCGCGTCATAGACGCTGGCCTCCTCGCGCACGTCGACGATCAGCGGCAGCGCCCTGCCGCCGGCCTTCTCGATCTCCTCGGCGGCCGTGTAGATGGTGCCCGGCAGCTTGGGGTGCGGCTCGGCGGTCTTGGCCGCGATGGCCACATTGGCCCCGTCCCGCGCCGCCCGCAGTCCGATGGCCAGGCCGATGCCGCGGCTGGCGCCGGTGATGAACAGGGTCTTTCCGGCCAGACTCATGGTCGCTCCTCAAGGGTTCGACGACATCCTATCCCTCCCCCTCCATCGTGTGGAGGGTGCGCGGTTCGAGACGCTCGGCTGAGGCCTCGCTCCTCGACAATATACGTCATCCTGAGGAGCGATCCCTCGGGATCGCGTCTTGAAGGACGCAGCCTCAACCCGCGCCGACGGTCTCCACCGACAGCGCCCACAGCCGCTCGGCGCTTTCCGGGTTCAGGGCATGGGGCATGACGCCGGTGAACGGCGACTCCTTGCTCCACGGCAAGGCCTGGGCGCAGTTTTCCAGGTACAGCCCGCCGACGCCCTCCAGCTCCGGCCCGACCGCCGCCCAGACGCTGGTCGAGGCGCCCTGCTCCGGGGTCTTGAAGCCGTCGCGGATCTTGCCCGTCTCCGGGTCGATCCAGCCCATGGCGACCATCTCCTCGTGCTGCATGTGCCGCTGCAGCGGGGTCATGATGCCGCCGGGCATGACCGCGTTGGCGGTGATCCCGCGATCCTTGAAGCGCTTGTGGAAGCCGACCGCGAACAGGCTGTTGGCGGTCTTGGCCTGGCCGTAGCTCTCCCATTTGTCATAGGGGCGGGTGACGTAGTTGACGTCCTCCCAGTTGATGTCCGAGCGACGGTGGCCGATCGACGACAGGGCGACGAGCCGCGACGGCCTGCCCGCCGCCTGCGCCCCGGCCTCCAGCGCCGGCGCCAGCAGGACGCCGAGCAGGAAGTGGCCGAAGTGGTTGGTGCCGATCTGCATCTCGAACCCGTCGTGGGTGCGGTCCAGCGGGCAGGCCATGACGGCGGCGTTGTTGATCAGGATATGCAGCGGCTTGCCGCTCCAGCGCGCGGCGAAGGCGCGGATCGAGGCCAGTTCAGACAGGTCGAGCATCTCGAACCGGGCTCTTCCGGGCGCGGTCCTGTCGATGTCGGCGATGGCGGCGGCGGCCAGATCGGGCTTGCGCGCGGCGATGACCACATCGGCGCCGGCCTCGGCCAGGGCCCGGGCGGTCTCGATGCCGATGCCGGTGGCCGCGCCGGTGACGATCGCGGTCTTGCCGGACAGGTCGACGCCGGAGACGACCTCGCGCGCCGGCGTGAAGGCCCCGAAGGGCGAGGTGATGCGATCGGTCATGGGGTCAGTCCTCCCTGGAGAATTTCGTGGCGACAGAGTCCAGCCAGCGGGCGACGGCAGTGGCGTCCTCCTCTGACAGACCTTCGCTCATGCGGTGGTTGAGATCATCGAGCAGGGCCACGGCGCGCTCGCGCGCGGACCAGCCCTGCGGAGTCAGATACAGGCGCTGGCCGCGGCCGTCGGTCGGGTCGGGCCGTCGCTCGACATAGCCGGCGCGGGTCATGCGATCGACCAGCCCGGTCATCGCCGAAGGGGCCACGTCGAGCGCCTCGGCGGCGTCGCCGATGGCCGCGCCATCCGACCGCCCAAGGAACAGCACCAGCCCGGCCTGGGCCGAGGTCACCCCTTCGATCTGCGCGGCCTCTGCCTCCACCCAGCGCTCGACGCGCTTCTGGGCGGCTTTCAGCAGGGCGTAGAAGACAGGGCGCTCGGTCATCGAACGCCAATATATGCTTCACATGCGAAACATCAAGTTCACATGTGAAATAGATGATCCTCCCCGCTTCGCGGAGAGGAAGGGTCCTCACACCGCCCGGTACCAGATCACCCCGTCGGCGTCGGCCTCGGCGACGGCCTTGCCGCGCTCGATCAGGCAGTTGATGTGGGCCAGGCTCTCGCCGGTGGCCATGCCGACCAGTTCGGGGCCGATCGGGCGGGCGAACAGCGATCCGAACACGTCGATGGCCCGCTTCGGCTCGGCCAGCGCCTTTTCCAGCCGGCTCAACGACCGTTCATGCCCGGCGACCAGGTGGTCGAGCCGGGCATGGAGGCCGTGGAACGGATCGTTGTGGGCCGGCAGCACCAGCACCTCGTCGGGCACCTCGCGTTTGACCTTGGCGCAGCTGGTCATCCAGTCGCTGAGCGGATCGGCGTCGGGTTCGGTCGGAAACACCGACACATTGGAGGAGATGCGCGGCAGCACCTGGTCGCCCGAAATCAGCAGCCTGGCCTCGGGACAGTAGAGGCAGGCGTGGTCGGGCGAATGACCATTGCCGGTGACGATCCGCCAGGTCCGGCCGCCGATCTCGAATTCCTCGCCGTCATTGAGCCGGCGATAGCTGTCGGGCAGCTGGTAGATGGCCTTGCCGAAACCGCCGAAACGGGCGCGGTAGTTTTCCAGCGCATCCTCGTCCCAGCCGGCCGCCTTGTAGAAGCGCATGCCATCCTCGGGCGCCTCGCGGCCGGTGTCGGCGACGAGCATTCGGCACTGCAGATATTCAAGCCGCGTCATCCACAGCCGGCACTGAAACTTGCGCGTCATCCAGCCGGCAAGGCCGATGTGATCGGGGTGCAGATGGGTGACGATCACGCGCGTGACTGGCCGCCCGCCCAGGGCGTCCTTGAACGCCGTCCGCCAGGCCTGGGACGTGTCGCGGGTCTGCATGCCGGTATCGACGACGCACCAGCCGTCGCCGTCCTCAATGGCCCAGACGTTGATGAACTGCAGCGGCCCGCCGAGCGGCATGCGCAGCCACTTGACGCCCGGAGCGACATCGAACGCCTCGCCGGTTCCCGGGGTCGGCCCGGACTCGAACGGGTAGTCCAGTTTCGGTCGCCGGACCTCGGTCGCCGTATCTTCCAATCCGTCCCGCAACTTGCTGCACTCCTGATGAACGCGGCCATCATCGGCGGTTCAGCCCCGCGCCGCAATTCCGCCGACCGGTTGCGCGATCTTGACCCTCGAAAAAAGCGCGCGTTTAAGTCCGCGCGAGGATTCTGCCAGGAGTGCATGAAATGAAGATCATCGAGATCGGCCTGGCGGCCGCTCTGGCCTTGTTCGTGGCGGCGCCCGCCAGCACGGTCATGGCGGCCAAGAAGCCGGCCGCCGCCGAGGGCGGGGTCGACGCGAAATCCCGCGAGAAGGGCATGGCCGAGGCGCCGCCCCTGGTCGCGGCCGCGGGCCTGAGCTGCACGCTGACCGACGCCCGCTGGATCGGCGCGGACGCCAAGACCAAGCAGGGCTTCTACGAGGTCGCCTGCAATCCCGGCCTGGGCGGCGTGCTCGTCGCGAGCAAGGACGCCACGACCCCGCCGTCGTTCTACCCCTGCCTCGAGACCGGCAAGCCCGGTCCTGACGGCAAGCCCGGCCCGCTGACCTGCAAGCTTCCCGGCAACGCCGATCCGGTCCAGGCCCTGGCGCCGTTCGTCGCCAAGTCCGGCGTGGCCTGCACCATCGACAAGGCTCGCTCGATCGGAGCCTCGAGCAAGAACACCTTCTTCGAGGTCGCCTGCCAGGGCGGCTATGGCTACATTATGGTGGCCTCCTTCCCGGCCGACGCCAACAAGGACGTCAAGGCCAACACCTGTCTGGCCTACGAGCCGGGCGGAAACCTGTTCTGCGAACTGACCAGCCGCGAGACCCAGCTGGCCATGGTCGACCAGCTGGCCGCCGCCTCGGGCAAGAACTGCACCGTCACCGACAAGCGCTACATCCTCTCGGCCGTCAACGGCTCGATGTATTTCGAGGTCGCCTGCTCCGACGGCAAGGGCTACGTCCTTGAACGCGCCGCCAACGGTTCGCTGGCCCGCGCCATCGACTGCGCCAACGCCCCCGGCGGCGCCGAATGCACCCTGACCGACGCCCGCGAGGCCAAGACCGAACAGGCCGGCCTCTACAGCCGCCTGGCCGCCAAGGCCGGCTTCCCCTGCAAGGTCGAGAAGTACGCCCTGTTCCCCTCGCGCGGTAAGCCCGAGGAAGTGGTCGAGCTGAAGTGCTCGGACCGCCCCGACGGCGGCGTGGCGGTGTTCGACGCGAACGGCGGCGGCAAGGTCTACAACTGCATCGTCGCCGAACTGCAGGGCTACGCCTGCTCGTTCACGCCCAAGGCCGCCTCGATGGTCAAGGTCAGCAACGACCTGAAGGCGCTCGGCAAGGGCTCCTGCGTGGTGTCCGACGCCCGGGTGATCGGCAAGACCGACACCGGCGACGGCTTCCTCGAGGTGGCCTGCGCCGACGGCCTGCCCGGCTGGGTGCTGAATTACGCCACGGGTTCCGACAGCCCCAAGGAAGTCCTCAGCTGCAAGCAGGCTTCCGGCATCGGCGGCGGCTGCAAGCTGCCGACCAACAAGTCCAGCTGATCGGCCCTCGCGACTGATACCAGAAGGCCCGCCGGAGCGATCCGGCGGGCCTTTTTCGTTTGCGGGGGGATATGCACTTCAGTGCGTGTCCCCATCAGCTTGAGCGGCAGGGGACACGTACCGAAGGCGGTACATGTCCCCGTCGCTTCGTCAGAGCGCCGCCTCGATGAACCGCGGGCCCGTCTGGTTCATCGCCCGCTCGAACGCCTCGTCAAACGCCTCGACCGTCGAGCAGCGCTCGGCCGGCAGGCCCAGGCCGCTGGCGACATGGACCCAGTCGATGCGCGGATCGCCCAGGTCGAGCAGCTTCTTCGCCGCCGGGCCGGGGTTGCCGGCGCCGGTGCGGCCCATCTCGATGTTGAGGATGCGGTAGGCGTGGTTGGCGAACACCACGACCGTCACGTCCAGCTGTTCGCGGGCGATCGTCCACAGGCCCTGCACCGTGTACATGGCCGCGCCGTCGCCGTTCAGGCTCAGCACCTTGCGGTCGGGGCAGGCCACGGCCGCGCCGATGGCCAGCGGGATGCCCTGGCCGATGGCCCCGCCGGTCAGCATCAGCCAGTCGTGCGGCCGCGCGGTCTTCGTGGCCTGGAAGATCGGCAGGCCGGCGGTCACCGCGTCGTCGCTGATGATGGCGCCCTCGGGCATGTGCCGGGCGATCGAGGCGCCGATGGTGTAGGGGTTCTGGGCGCCCACCGGCATGGCTGGCAGCTCGAGCGCTTCGACCGGCGCCGCCTCGGGAGCCCCC
>DAORNX010000136.1:0-6175 GCA_035441225.1 Caulobacter sp. | reverse complement strand
TAGCGGCGGCAGTGGGGCATGGCCCGGCAGACACGGATCTGGGCCGCGGCGTCCACCCGCCGGTCGAGACCACCGGCGAGCATCAGCGTGGGGGTTTCCAGCGCCGCCAGGTCCCCCTCGATGCCCCGGGAGGCGGCGCGGAAGCTGGCCAGCCAGCCGAGGCTGGGGCCACCCATCCGCAGGTCCGGATTGGCCGTCTGCCAGGCCATCTGCACCCCGCCTCGCAGCGGGTCGGCGGTCAGGCCGCTGGCCCGACCATCGGGTCCCGAACGGCTCCAGCCGGCGTTCCAGGCCGCGGGCAGGCGGCCAAGGCCGGCCTTGACCAGACCGGCCTTGCCGCGGTCGATGAGATCGTCGTCGGCGAAGGCGGGAGCCGACAGGATCAGCCCTTCGGCCGGCGCGCCCTGTTCGATGGCGGCGACGGCCACCAGTCCGCCGACGGAATGGCCGAGGACGATCAGCGGCCGGCCGGGCGCGCCGGCGGCCATCATCCGCGACAGGGTCCTGACCGCCGCGATGTCGTCGCGGAACTGCGGCGCGTGGCCCAGATCCCGGGGGAGGACATAACGCTCCGACCCGCCCTGGCCGGCCCGCTCCAGGACCCAGACGCTGTAGCCGCGGGCGTTCAGGTCGCGGGCCGTCTCGAACCAGGCCTCCGCCGACTCGCCGTAGCCGGTCAGAATCAGGATCTGCGCCTGGGGCGTGACCGGCGTGGAGGACACGCCGTAGCGTTGCGCCGGGGCGTCGCCGATCTTCAGCAGCCCCCAGGCCCAGCCCTCCGGCGCCCAGAACCGCGGGCCGAGGGCCGGCGGAATGCGGCTCTCGACGAACGGCGCGCCACCGTCCCCGCCGCCGCAGGCCGCGAGCAGAAGAAGGCAGAGGAGGGTGGCGCGACGCAGCATCGGAGCGACTGTCGGGCGGATCGACGAGCCACCGCAAGGCCCTTCCCCTGAGGCGGAAGTCGTTCCGGGTTCCGTGCATCCCGCGCGAGCGGTGTTCAGAGTCGGCGAGGTCGGGCGGTAGCCCCGTTCGGCTCGTGTCCCGCCCTGGCGGGGACAATCGGGCAATGGCGAGGTTTTGCCGGCCCTCCGAGCTTGATCCGGCGGCCCGGAAAGCCGATTTAGGCGCCATGGCCACGGTTATCGACACCCTGCAGGCGCGTCCGCGCCATCCCGAGAAGCAAAACCGGCCCGAGACTCCGCTGCTGCGCAAGCCCGAGTGGCTGCGCGTGCGCGCGCCCGGCTCGGCCGGTTACAACGACACGCGCGACATCGTCCGTTCGCACGGCCTGACCACGGTCTGCGAAGAGGCGGCCTGCCCGAACATCGGCGAGTGCTGGAGCCAGAAGCACGCGACCATGATGATCATGGGCGAGATCTGCACGCGGGCCTGCTCGTTCTGCAATGTGATCACCGGCAAGCCCAATGCCCTGGATCCCACCGAGCCGGGGCGGGTCGCCGAGGCCGTGGCGACCATGGGGCTCAAGCATGTGGTCATCACCTCGGTCGATCGCGACGACCTGGACGACGGCGGCGCGGCTCACTTCGCCGCCGTGGTTCACGCCATCCGCGCCGCGGCGCCGGACACGACCATCGAGATCCTGACCCCCGACTTCCTGCGCAAGGACGGCGCGGCCGAGGTGGTCATCGACTCCGCCCCGGACGTGTTCAACCACAACCTCGAGACCGTGCCCCGGCTCTACCTGTCGATCCGACCGGGCGCCCGCTACTACAATTCCCTGCGCCTGCTGGAGCGGGTCAAGGACCGCGACCCGCGCCGCTTCACCAAGTCGGGCCTGATGGTCGGGCTGGGCGAGAGCAAGGAGGAGGTCATGCAGGTGATGGACGACATGCGCTCCGCCGGCGTCGATTTCCTGACCATCGGCCAGTACCTGCAGCCGACGCGCCGCCATGCGGCCGTCGATCGGTTCGTCCATCCCGACGAGTTCGCGGCCTATGAGGCGATCGCCCGGGCCAAGGGCTTCCTGATGGTCTCGGCCAGCCCCCTGACCCGCTCCTCGCACCACGCCGGCGAGGATTTCGCCCGGCTCAAGGCGGCCAGGGAAGCGCTGGACAGCGCGGCCCGATAGCCGGGGGTCGGGGGACCTTTTGAAGCACAGGCTCACGCGCATCCTGCCCTACACGCCGGACCAGCTGTTCCAGCTGGTGGGCGACGTGGAGCGGTATCCGGAGTTCGTGCCCTGGATCACCGCCCTGCGCGTATGGAACCGCCAGGACCCCGGCGGCGGTGTGACCCTGCTGGACGCCGAGGCGGCGGTGGGCTTCTCGTTCCTCAGGGAGCGATTCTCGACCCGCGTGCGTCGCGACGCGGCCGCCCGGACCATCGATGTCAGCCTGCTCAGCGGTCCGTTCCGGCGGCTGCAGAACCGCTGGCGGTTCGTCGAGCATCCGGAAGGCGTCTGCGTCGAGTTCGAGATCGACTTCGAGTTCAAGCTGGGCTTTCTCGACCGGCTGCTGCACGCCAACTTCGACCATGCCGTCGCCCGGCTGATCCAGTGCTTCGATGACCGGGCGCGGGTGCTGTACGGGACTCGCTAGCCCGTTCGCCTGGTTCGACACGCGCCTTCGGCGCTGCTCACCATGACGTGGAAATTGCCGCCCACGTCTGCACGTCATCCTGGGCAGCCGCGAAGCGGCATGCCGCAGGACGCATTCAGATCGCGTCCCGCATCATCTGCAGGGCCACGGCCACGGCCGCCATCTGCACGCCCAGCCGGGTGTCCTGCTCGAACAGCTCGTGCCGGTGACGGATCCCGGCCGTGCTGCGGGCCGTGGCCAGATGCACCGTGCCGACCGGCTTCATCGGTGAACCGCCGCCCGGGCCGGCCACGCCGGTGATGGCCACCGCGATATGGGCGTGGGAGTGGGAGAGGGCGCCCTCGGCCATCATCCGCGCCACCGGCTCGGAGACCTCGCCGAAGTCGGCGATCAGGTCGCCGGGGACGCCCAGCATCTCCTGCTTGGCGCGGTTGGTGTAGGTCACGAAGCCGCGCTCGAAGATGTCCGACGCCCCGGGGATCGAGCAGATCGCGGCGGCGACCAGGCCGCCCGTGCAGCTTTCAGCCGTGGTGACCCGCAGGTGACGCCCGCGCACCTCGTCGATCAGCAGCCGGGCGAGGGTCTCCACTTCCAGGGGGAACATAACAGCGGTCTCCGGGGGCTGGCCAAAACGACGGGACGCAGCCCAACATCGCCCACCTCCGACTGACAAGCCGATTCGAGCCATGACAGACACGATCGAGGCCCGGACGACCGCGACGACGCCGACGCCGCCGCTGTTCGTCGTCGCCGTCTTCAGCAGCGCGGCGCTGGTGTTCATGGTCCAGCCGATGGTGGCCAAACTGGTGTTGCCGCTGCTGGGCGGCTCGCCGGCGGTGTGGAACACCAGCATGGCCTTCTTCCAGATCGCCCTGTTGGTCGGCTACGGCTACGCCCATGTCCTGCAACGCGTTCCGCAGCTGCGACGGCAGATCGGCGTGCATATCGCCGCCCTGGTGATCGCGGGCCTGAGCCTGTTTCCGCTGAGCATCTCGACCCTGGCCGGCGAGCCATCGTCGAACCATCCGGCGCTCTGGCTGCTGGGCGTGCTGACGCTGTCGATCGGCCTGCCGTTCGCCATCCTGTCGGCCACCGCGCCGCTGGTGCAGGCCTGGCACGCCCGCGTGTTCCGCGGCGAGGCCGGCAAGGAACCCTGGAGCCTCTACGCCGCCAGCAACCTCGGCAGCCTGCTGGCCCTGCTGGCCTATCCGGTGGTGATGGAGCCGCTGATGACCCTGCAGGCCCAGCGCTGGAGCTGGAGCGGCGGCTACTGGGCGTTCGTGCTGATCCTGACGGCGCTGGCGGTCCTGGTGTGGAAACGGGCCACGCTGGCGCCCGGCGACATCGAGGCGGCCCCCGCGCGGCTGACACCCGCGCCGACCTGGCTGCGGCGCGCGACCTGGGTGGCGCTGGCGGCCATTCCGTCAAGCCTGATGCTGGGCGTCACCGCCCATCTGGCCACCGATGTCGCCTCCGCTCCGTTCCTCTGGGTGGCGCCGCTGGCGCTCTATCTCGTCACATTCATCATCGCCTTCCAGACGCGGCCGCTGATCTCGACGGGCGGCGCCCTGATCTTCCAGGGCGCGGCGGTGGCCGCCTGCGCCGCGGTGCTGCAGCTGTTCGCGGCCGGCGCGATCGAGCTGCTGGTGTTCGTCCACCTGAGCTGCTTCTTCCTGACCGCCCTGGTCTGCCATCAGGCGCTGGTCGCGCGGCGGCCCGACCCCGAACATCTGACCGAGTTCTATCTGTGCATGTCGCTGGGCGGGGTGGTCGGCGGCTCGTTCAACGCCTTCGTCGCGCCGCTGATCTTCAACACTGTGCTCGAGTATCCGCTGGTGCTGGCCCTGTCCTGCCTGGCCAGGCCCTGGGGCCGGGGCCGGCTGACCTACTGGCAGGCGGCCGTGCTGGGGACCGGCGTGCTGGGCGCGATCCTGGCGGTCGCCGCCGTCCCCCATGTCGGGCAGCAGGACATCACGGTGAAGGGCTCTCTGGCTGCGGCGACGGTCGCGGTGTTCCTGCTGCGCGGGCGGGCTCTCTACATGTTCGCGATGATCGTCGTGCTGCTGGTCGCGGCTGACCGCGTCGGCGACCGGGCCGACGTGATCCGCACCGATCGCAGCTTCTTCGGTGTGCTGCGCCAGACACGCACCACAATTCCAGGCCTCGGTGGCGAGGTCCGCATGCTGGCCCACGGCACGACGCTGCACGGGGCCCAGGCGCAGGACCCACGCTACCGCTGCCGGCCGCTGGTCTACTACGCGCCGGAGACGCCGATCGGCCAGGTGTTCACCGCCGCCCAGGCGATGCAGCCGGCCCTGCGCATCGGCGCCGTCGGCCTGGGCACCGGCTCGGTCTCGGCCTATGTGCGGCCGAGCGACCACCTGACCTTCTTCGAGATCGATCCGCTGGTGATCCGCATCTCGCGGGACTCCGGCGCCTTCACCTACATTCGTGACTGCGCCACCGGCGCCGTCGACTTCGTGCTGGGCGACGCGCGGCTGACCCTCGCCCGCCAGCCGGCCGACAGTTTCGACATTCTGCTGATCGACGCCTTCTCGTCGGACTCCGTGCCGGCCCATCTGCTGACCGTCGAGGCGGTGCGTGGCTACCTGGCCCGGCTCAAGCCGGACGGCGTGCTGATCCTGCACCTGTCGAACCGCAACCTCGAGCTCCGCGCGCCGGCCATGGCCGTGGCGAAGGCGGCCGGCGGCTACGCCCTGCTGCAACGGCACAACAAGGACTGGCAGACGCCGAACATGTGGGAATCGTCGGAGGACGCCCTGATCATTGGCCGGTCGGCCGCGGCCCTCGCCCCCTACGAGGCCGACGAGCGCTGGCAGCTGTCCGATCCGACCCTGGCCCGGCCCTGGACCGATGACTACACCAACCTGGTCGGGGCGCTGTGGGGACGGCTGAAGGAGCGGTTCGAGCGATAGGGCCGGGGCCCCGCCTGGCCCTGCTACATCTCGACCGCCGCGATCGCCTGGGCGGCCAGCCCCTCGCCACGGCCCGTGAACCCCATGCCCTCGGTGGTCGTGGCCTTGACGCTGACCCGGTCGATCGGAAGGTCGAGGATCGCCGCCAGTCGCTCGCGCATGGCCTGGCGGTGCGGCTTGATCTTCGGCCGTTCGCAGATCAGCGTGACATCGACATTGACGATCCGGCCGCCCTTGGCCGCCACGAGCGATGCCGCATGGTCGAGGAACCGGTCGCTCGACACGCCTCGCCACCGCGGATCGGTCGGCGGGAAGTGGTCGCCGATGTCGCCCTCGCCGATGGCGCCAAGGAGGGCGTCGGTCAGGGCGTGCAGCCCCGCGTCGGCATCCGAATGCCCGACGAGGGTCTGGTCATGGTCGATCCGCACCCCGCAGAGCCAGACCGCCTCGCCGGGCCCCCAGCGATGGGCGTCGAAGCCCTGGCCGACGCGCACGGCGCGACCGGGGCCGGCCAGTAGCTCGGCCATGGCGAAATCCTCCGGATAGGTCAGCTTCATCAGGCGCGGATCGCCGGGCGTGACGACCACGCGGCCGCCGGCGGCCTCGACGACCTGGGCGTCGTCGGTCGGCTCGGCGCCGGTCCAGGCGTCATAGGCGGCCTGCAGGCGGTCCCGGCGGAAG
>DAORNX010000135.1:0-6196 GCA_035441225.1 Caulobacter sp. | reverse complement strand
CGCACCGTCCGCCACGGGGCCGACCTGCCCTCGCCGACCGCCATCGGCGCCGAGGCCGGCAAGCGCGCCGTCCAGCGCCTGGGCGCGCGCAAGATCGACTCGATCACCGCCCCGGTGATCTTCGAGAACCGGCTGGCCATCTCCCTGATCGGGCCGTTGATCGGGGCCATCTCGGGCCCGTCCGTGGCGCGTGGCGTCAGCTTCCTCAAGGACCGGCTGGGGCAGCCGCTGTTTTCGCGGGGCGTCCAGATCGTCGACGATCCGCACCGCGTGCGCGGCCTGGGTTCCTCGCCGTTCGACGACGAGGGCGTGGCCAACCGGCGCACCGCGATCATCGAGGACGGGGTGCTGACCACCTGGCTGCTGAACACGGCCACCGCGAAACAGCTGGGGATGCAGACCACGGGCCACGCCTCGCGCGGCCTGGCCGGTCCGCCGGGCGTGTCGACCACCAACCTGACGCTCGAGCCGGGCGAGCGCGATCTGGCCGGGCTGATGGCCGACGCCGGCGATGGCCTGCTGATCACCTCGATGTTCGGCCCCTCGCTCAACGCCAACACCGGCGACTGGTCGGTGGGCTGCTCCGGCTTCTGGTTCGAGAAGGGCCAGATCGCCTATCCGGTGACGGAGATCACCGTGGCCGGCAACCTGATCGATATCTGGGGCCGGCTGGTTCCTGGCTCGGACCTGGAGGTCCGCGGCGCGGCCAACGCCCCGTCGTTGCTGGTCGACGCCATGCCGATCGCCGGCCGATGAAGGACGACCTGGCCCTCATCGTCGAAACAGCGCGTGAAGCCGGCGATCTGGCCCGGCGCATGAAGGGCGAGGGCCTGAAGATCTGGTCCAAGACCGGCGGCTCGCCGGTGACCGACGCCGATATCGCCGTCGACCAGCTGCTCAAGGCCAGGCTGGAGGCCGCGCGGCCCGACTATGGCTGGCTGTCGGAGGAGACCGCCGACGATGCGGCCCGGCTGGACCGGCGGCGGTTGTTCGTCGTCGATCCGATCGACGGGACGGCCGCCTTTCTCAAGAACCGGCCCTGGTGGTCGGTGTCGATCGCCGTGGTCGATGCGGGCCGGCCGACGGCCGGGGTCGTGTTCGCGCCGGAGCTGGACGAGACCTTCACCGCCACCGCCGGCGGCGGCGCCTTCCTCAACGACACGGCGATTCGCGCCAGCGAGCAGGCTCGGGTCGAGGACTGCCGCATGCTCGGCGACGCCAAGATGTTCGCCCACCCCGCCTGGCGCGAGCCCTGGCCGCCGATGACCATCGAGACGCGCAACTCCATCGCCTACCGCATGTGCCTGGTCGCCGACGGCCGGTTCGACGCGGCCCTGGCGCTGAGCGGCAAGAGCGAATGGGACCTGGCCGCGGCCGACCTGATCTGCGCCGAGGCCAGCGCGGTCTGCACCGACCACAAGGGCCGGGGCTATCGCTACAACCAGCCCAGCCCCCGCCTGCCCAGCCTGATCTCCGCCGCGCCGGCTCTGCACCCGTTGATCCTTGAGCGCGTCCGGCATATCGACCTGCCCAACTGATTTTCCCTACGGAAAGGGCCTCGGCACATGCCGGACAGACAACTGCTGCACATCGTCATCGGCGGCGAACTGAAGGACGTCCAGGACGTCGAGTTCCGCGACCTGAGCAAGGTCGAGTTCGTCGGCGCCTATCCCAACTACGCCGAGGCCTGGAAGGCCTGGAAGGGCAAGGCCCAGGCGACCGTCGACAACGCCCACGCGCGCTATTTCATCATCCACGCCCACAAGCTGCTCGACCCCAACGAAGACGACGACCAGCACTGAGACTTCGAGGGGACATGTACCGCAGGTACGTGCCCCCTAAACCCGCAGCTCGATTGGGGGACACGTACCTGCGGTACGTGTCCCCCGCTATTCCCGCCGCAGCAGGCGGTCGGTCAGCAGGGTTCCCCACCAGCTGGCCTTGAAGTCGTCCTTGATCTGCTTGCGGTCGTAGGCGTCGCTCTGGACCCAGTCGATGAAGCTGATCCCCTTCGGCTCGGCCTCGGCGAGGTAGCGCTCGAACACATAGTCCAGCACGCCGGTCTTGCCCTGCTTGACGTGCAGGGTGCGCAGGCCGAGTTCCTTCATGGCCTCGCGGATCGGCTCGCCGAGATGAAAGTGGCGGTAGAACACGCTCATGATGCCGGCCCGGTCCGCGCCGGACTTGCAGTGCATCAGCGCCGGATACTCGATGCTCTGGAACAGGTCGCGCGCGCCCAGCACGGTCTCGCGGCGGGGGACCTCGCGCGAGGTGATGGTGAAGTCGACCATCGTCAGGCCCAGCCGTTCGCAGGCCTCGCGCTCGAGCACATAGAAGCCCGTGTCGAAGCCGCCGCGCAGGTTGACGATGGTCCTGATGCCGTCGCGCTTCCAGTACTTCAGCTGGTAGGGCCAGGGCTGGGCGGCCCGGACCATGTCGGGCCCGATCCAGTGGGCGTTGGAGAATCCGACACGCAGGAAGGCATGGTCGCCCCAGATCGAGTGCCAGTACGCCTTGAAGCGGCCCCAGCCCGTGGAAAGGTCGAAACGCTTCGACAAGTGGCGCTCCCTGCAAGAGCGTCCTAAGTAGTGGCCTGCGCGTCGAACGCAAACGTCTTCAGGGCCGATTCCCCCATCCATGACCGCCGCCGCGCCAGCCGAAATGACCGATCGCCAGCTGGCGGCCCGCGTCTGGCGCACCTATCTCCGGCGCCGCTGGCGGGGCGTCACCCTGGCGTTGCTGGGCGCCATCGGCGTGGCGGTGTTCAGCACGCTGCTGGCCCAGATGATCGAGCCGGCGGTGAACGACCTGCTCGGTCGAAGTCCCAAACCCGGGGCGATTGTCATCATCCCCCTGACCATCATCGCCTATGGCCTGGGTCGCGCGGCTTCGCAGATCGTCCAGGCGATGCTGGTCAACGTCATCGGACATGGCCTGGTGGGCGACATCCAGCAGGAGCTGTTCGGCCGCATGGTTCGCGCGGACCTGGCCCGCCTGCGCGCGACCCATTCGGGAAGCTTCGTGTCCCAGGTGCTCTACGACGCCGCCCTGATCCGCGAGGCGGCGACGAGCGGCGTGGTCAACTGGACCCAGAATCTGCTGATCGTCGGTGGCTGCCTGGTGGCCATGATCGACCGGGACCCCGTGCTGGCCGCCGGCGTGGCCCTGGTCGGGCCCTTCGCGGGCCGCCTGATGCGCCGCTTCTCGCGTCGCTCCAAGAAGGCCGCCAAGGGCGCCATGGCGGCCACCAGCGACCTGTCGACCGCGCTGATGGAGAGCCTCGACGGCGTTCGCGTCGTCAAGATGGAGAACCGGGAAGCGGACGAGGAAGCGCGGGTCGCGGCGGTGATCGACGCGCGCCAGAAGTTCATCATCAAGGGGGCCAACGCCCGCGCCCAGTCCGCTCCTGTGACCGAACTGCTCACCGTGTTCGTTACGGCGGCCATCTTCGTCTACGTCGGCTGGCGCCACAACATGAACCCCGGCGACTTCATGGCCTTCTTCGCCCTGCTGGGCATGGCCGGCCAGTCGCTGCGGCAGCTGGCCAATCTGCAGACCGTCTTCGCCGAGGGCATGACCGCCGCGCGCCGACTGTTCCTGGCCCTGGATGTCGAGCCGGAGGTGCGCGAGTCGGTATCGGCCCACGCCCTGGTGGCCGGCGATGGCGAGGTGCGGCTGGAGGACGTCGGTTTCGCCTACGACGACGGTGGCGCGATCCTCGATGGCGTGACGATCGAGGCGCGCCGCGGCGAGATGGTCGCGCTGGTCGGCCCATCGGGTGGCGGCAAGAGCACCATCCTGTCGCTGATCCCGCGCTTCTATGACGCCACCAGCGGCCGGGTGACCGTCGACGGGTCGGACGTGCGCGAGGTGACCATCGCCTCGCTGCGCGCCCGGATCGCCTTCGTCACCCAGGAGCCGTTCCTGTTCGACGACACGATCCGCGCCAACATCGCCTACGCCCGGCCCGAAGCGACGGACGCCGAGATCGAGGAGGCCGCCCGACGGGCCGCCGCCCACGACTTCATCCTCGAGCAGCCGGATGGCTACGACACCGTGGTCGGGGAGGCGGCGGCCCGCCTGTCCGGCGGCCAGCGCCAGCGCATCGCCATCGCCAGGGCTTTCCTCAAGAACGCGCCGATCCTGCTGCTCGACGAGGCGACCAGCGCCCTCGACACCGAGAGCGAGGCGCAGGTCCAGGAGGCGCTCGACCGTCTGATGGCCGGCCGCACCACCATTGTCATCGCGCACCGGCTGTCGACCGTGAAGCACGCCGATCGCATCTATGTCATCGACCGCGGCCGCGTCGTCGAATCGGGCGCCCATGCGTCCCTGGTGCGCAGGCGGGGCCTCTACGCCCGGCTGGCCCGGGCCCAGAACCTCGACACAGCGCCGGAGGAGACCCCCGCGTGAAGGCCTTCTTCCGGTCCGCCTTCGTGCAGCAGACCCTCGCCAGCCTGTTCGCGGCCTGGCTGAGGCTGTGCTACGCGACCGTGCGCTGGAGCCGGCAGGACCAGGCCAGGGTCGAGGCGGTATGGGCGACCGAGGGCGGCGCCATTCTCTGCTTCTGGCACGCGGTCATTCCGCTGGCCCCACCGAGCTGGCCCCAGTCCCCGCATCGCCAGGACATGCGGGCCCTGATTTCCCGCTCGGCCGACGGCGAGTTCATCGCGCTGACCGTTCAGAAGATCGGCTTTCCCGCGATCCGCGGTTCGTCGAAGAAGGTCACCGACGCGGCCAAGAACAAGCATGGCGAGCAGGCGCTGCGCGACATGGTCAAATGGGTCCGCAGCGGCGGCGGGGTCGCCATTACGCCGGATGGCCCGCGCGGCCCGGCCGAGGTGATGCAGGGCGGCGCCCCGACCCTGGCCAGGATGACCGGCGCGCCCGTGCTCTTCCTTGGACTCGCGATCCGGCCGTGCCTGCGGATCGGCAGCTGGGACCGGACCATCGTGCCGCTGCCGTTCGGCCGGGGGGCGATGGTCTGGGACGGCCCCGTCTTCGCCAGCCGCTCCGACGATCTCGAGGCCCTGGCCGCCGACTGGACCGGGCGCCTCAGCGCGGCCCAGCGTCGGGCAGAGGCGCTGGTGGACGCGGCGGGCCGGCAGTGAGACTCTGACCCCCATGGCGCACGATGATCACGGCCATCACGGCCATTCGCATGACCACGGCCACGGGCACGGGCACGGGCACGGCCACAGCCACGCGCCGGCCGACTTCGGCCGCGCCTTCGCGATCGGCGCGGCGCTCAACATCGGATTCGTCGCCGTCGAGGCGCTCGCCGGCCTGCTGACCGGGTCGCTCGCCCTGATGGCGGACGCCGGCCACAACCTGTCGGACGTGCTGGGCCTGCTGATGGCCTGGGGGGCCCTGGTTCTGGCCCGCGCCCTGCCGACGTCCCGCCGCAGCTACGGGCTGCGCAAGGGCACCATCCTCGCCTCCCTCGCCAACGCCGGACTGTTACTGCTGGCGGTCGGAGCCATTGTCTGGGAGGCCATCCGCCGGCTGGGGACGCCCGAGCCGCTGTCGCCGGGGCCGGTGATGATCGTCGCCGTCATCGGCGTGCTCATCAACACCGCCACGGCGCTGATGTTCATGCGCGGCCAGCATGACCTCAACGTGCGGGGCGCCTTCCTGCACATGGCTGCCGACGCGGCGGTCTCGCTGGGGGTGGTGTTGGCCGCGGCGGTCATCTGGTTGGTTCCGGCCTGGACCTGGATCGACCCGCTGGTCGGCCTGGTCATCGCCGCGGTCATCGTCGCGGGGACCTGGGGCCTGCTGCGCGACTCGCTCGACCTGGCGCTGGACGCCGCGCCGCGCGGCGTGGACCCTGACGCGGTGCGCGACTGGCTGGCCGCCCGGCCGGGCGTGAGCACCACCGAGACCGCCCTGACCGCGCACCTGACGCGGCCGGACAACGCCGATGGCGACGCCTTCCTGCATGACACAGCCCTGGCCCTGTCCGAACGCTTCCGCATCGGCCATCCGACCCTGCAGATCGAGACCGGCGCCGGCGGGACCTGTCGCCTCGCGCCCGTCGACGTGGTCTGAGCCGGCGTGGCGCTGCCCGGATCCCTGATGCTCTACCGCGCGGCCACGGCCGTGCTCGGCCAATCCGGCACGGTCAGCCTCAGCTTCAGCGGCCTCACCTCCGGCGTCAAGTACCTCGGAAGTGTGGTCTATGGCGGGTCCACGG
>DAORNX010000134.1:0-6196 GCA_035441225.1 Caulobacter sp. | reverse complement strand
CCCTCGACAACGGCGACGGGGTCGCCATGATCGAACACCAGCCAGGGAGGGACGACATGCCGGTCAATCGCCAGTGGATTCTCAAGCGACGCCCGGTCGGCGAGATCGCCCCGGGGGACCTGGAATTCGTCGAGCGACCGCTGCGCGATCTGGAGCCCGGTGAGGTCCTGGTGCGCAACGTCTATCTGTCGCTGGACCCGACCAACCGCATCTGGATGAGCGACCAGGACCAGTACCTGCCGCCGGTCGAGGTCGGGGATGTGATGCGCGGCGGGACCATCGGCGTGGTCGAGGTCAGCCGCTCGGAGCGGTTTCCGGCGGGAACGGTGGTCAACGCCGGGCTGTCGGGCTGGCAGAGCTACTCCATCGCCCATGAGGGCATGGTCAGTCCGGTCCCCGCCCTGCCCGGCGTGCCGCTGACGGCCTACATGAGCGTGCTTGGCGCCACAGGTCTGACGGCCTGGTTCGGCATGGTCGACATCGGCCGGCCGCAGCCGGGCGAGACGGTGGTCGTGTCCGCCGCCGCCGGGGCGGTCGGCTCCGTGGCCGGCCAGATCGCCAGGCTCAAGGGCGCCCGGGTCATCGGCATCGCCGGCGGGCCGGAGAAGTGCGCCTGGCTGACCCGCGACCTCGGATTCGACGGGGCCATCGACTACCGCAACGAGGATGTCGGGGCGGCGCTGGACCGGCTGTGCCCCAATGGTATCGACGTCAATTTCGAGAACGTCGGCGGGGCGATCATGGACGCCGTCATCGCCCGCATGAACAACTTCAGCCGCATGCCCCTGTGCGGCATGATCAGCACCTACAACGCCACCGGCCCCGTGCCCGGGCCGAGCGACTTCGCCCGGGTGCTGATGCGGCGGATCCTGATCAAGGGCTTCATCGTCATCGACTACCTGCCGCGCGCCGCCGAGGCCTTGGCGGAGCTGGCGCCCTGGGTGCTCGAAGGGAAGATCAAGTGGAAAGCCCACGCCGTGGACGGGCTGGAAAACGCCGCCGAGGCGGTCAAGCTGCTGTTCAGCGGCGCCCATGACGGCAAGCTGCTCGTGCGCATCTCGGCGGAGCCCTGAAGCGATGCCCGCCAGCTTCGACGAGATCTCGATCGGCCAGGTGGTCAACCTTGGCGCGGTAGCGGTGGACGCGGCGGCCCTGGAAGCCTTCGCCCGCGCCTTCGTCCCGGGCTGGGGCGTCGAGCGCGGCGCGCCGGACGCGATGATCTACGCCCTCTGGTCGCGGCTCGAGGAGCACGCCTCGGCCGACTGGCCCCAGACCAAGCGCCTGGGGGTCGACGCCCTGCGCTGGGCCCGCAACCCTCCGGTCGGGGAGCTTCTGCGCGGCCGCATGACGGTCATGGGCAAGGATCCTGTCGGCGAGGACAAGGGCATCGTCATCGCCCAGCACGACCTGCTCGACGAGGCCGGCCGCCTGGTCTTTTCCTGCCTGACGCGGAGCGTCTTCGCCCGATAGGCCGCGACCGCCGGGGGCGACCGCGGCCCGGGTCGATCAGGCGTTCGCCGGGGTCTCGCCCGAGCGGCGCAGGGCGCGCTCGCTGGCCACCGCCACCAGGCGGTCCCAGCCGATCAGCGAGGTCAGGTGGTTGTAGATCTTCTCCAGCGCGCCGTTGTCACGCAGCTCGGCCAGCTTCTCGGCCGGCAGGGCGTTGAGCTTGGCTTCGGAGACGGCGAAGTACTCGGCCAGCTTGACCGGCTGAACGGTGCCGTCCTCGCGGGGCATGTTGAAGATCGACTCGCGCTGTTCGAACAGATCCAGGTCGAGCAGCAGCTTGACGAACGAGTCGGTCCGGCGGCGCTCGCCCTCGAAGTCCTCGCAGAACTTGATGGCGTTCTGGGTGTATTCCGACGGCTCGCCGGCGTCGTCGAACAGGGGCATCTCGGCCTTCGCCTTGTCGGTGAAGATCGCCGCGTTGCGCTCGATGCAGACGACCATCCGCTGCTGGGCTTCGTCAGCCGCCAGCACGAACGGGTAGCGGCGGATGTAGGCCGGCACATAGCCGCCGACGACGAACGAGCCGTCGTCGTTGATGAACAGGTTCTCGCCGGAGTTGATGCCCATCACCGCCAGCGGCATGTGCTCTGAGCCGGCGAAGATGATCGGGTAGCTGATCGCCGCGAAGGTGAACTCGGCGACCGTCAGGGGCACCACATGGCCGGCGGCGGCGAAGCCGAACGGCTTTTCCATCCGCTGCACGCCCAGGCCGCTGTGCACGTCCTTCGTCAGGGGCTCCGGCGAGGTGTAGAAAAGCAGGTTGCCGCTGACGGGGCCGATGGCGGCTTTGGTCTGTTCCATGCGAGACTCTTGAAGCTGCGGACGGGATGCGGCCGCGATGAAGATCAGCCGGCGCTTCTAGCCGATCAAAGGGACCCCGGCAATCCGAGCTCCCGTCTTGCGGTCCCCCGGGCGAACGCGCTTCAATCACCACAAGAAGAAAACCCCCGGAGCCGTCCATGCCCATCGCCTACCCAGAGATTCTGTCGCTCGCCAGCGAGCCCCAGCCGTTCAGCTGGACCGACAAGGACACCATGCTCTACGCCCTGGGGATCGGCATGGGCTCGGACCCGATGAACGAGCAGGAGCTGCCGTTCGTCTACGAAAGCGGGCTGAAGGCGGTTCCGACCCAGGCCACCACGGTCGCCTGGGGAGCGGGCCCCGGGATTGGCAAGATGGGCATCAACTTCCTGCTGGTCGTGCACGGCGAGCAGAAGGTCGAATTTCACAAACCCCTGCCCACCGAAGCCAGCATCCTGGCCACCAGCCGGGTGATCGGCGCCTATGACAAGGGCGACAAGGGCGCGGTGATCTACAACGAGACCGTGCTGGCCGACGCGAAGTCCGGCGAGAAGATCGCCACCCTGACCGGCTCGACCTTCGCCCGGGGCGACGGGAATTTCGGCGGGCCTTCCGAAGGCGCCCCGGAGCCGCATGAGGTGCCGACGCGCGCGCCGGACCGGTCCGTGGACATCACGACCCGGCCCGACCAGGCGCTGATCTACCGGCTGAGTGGCGACCGCAATCCGTTGCATTCGGATCCGAAGATCGCCGCGGCGGCCGGCTTCCCCCGCCCGATCCTGCACGGCCTTTGCACCTACGGCATCACCTGCCGCGCCGTGCTCCAGGAGTACTGCGACTTCGATCCCGCGAAGATCAAGAGCCACCAGGTGCGCTTCTCCAGCCCCGTTTTCCCGGGCGAGACGATCACCGTCGACCTGTGGAAGGACGGCGAAGTCGTCTCGTTCGAGGCCCGGGTGAAGTCGCGTGGCGTCACGGTGGTCAAGAACGGCAAGACGCAGCTGGGATAGGATGCAGGGGATATGTACCGCGGGTACATGTCCCCTTCTGTCAGTGAGCCGGCGCGGGCTCGGGCGGGGCCCGCAGGCCGGCCGGGACCAGCAGCGAGGCGATCACCGCGAGGACGAAGCTGGCCACCAGGGTGACGACGATCGCCGCGCCGGTCGGCAGATCGAGCACCGACGACACCACCAGTCCCGCCACATAGCCGACGACGCCTACGGCGTAGCCGACGCCCAGCCGCAGTTTCGGAGCGAACCGCCGCGAGGCGAGAGCCGGCACGATCAGGCTGGCGAACACGAGGTAGACGCCGACCAGTTGCACCGACTGGGTGACCACCAGGGCGAACAGCACATAGAAGCCGATCTGTCCGAGCCGGTGGCGCAGGAAGAACCAGATCGCCAGGGCCACCGCGTAGAACACCGCGATCGGGATCAGGCCGGGGATCTGCACCCAGAGGATCTGGCCGACCAGCAGATCCTTCAGATGCTCGCCGCCGTGCGGGTTGTTGGCCAGCAGCAGCAGCTCGACGCAGGCCGCCACCACGAACAGCACGCCGATCAGGGCTTCCTGGACCTGCGGCCACTTCTTCTCCGTCCAGGTCAGCACCAGGGCGCCGATCAGGGCGGCGACGCAGGCCGCCAGCTGGACGTGCCAGCCCTGCGGCTCCGCGCCCAGGCTGCTGGCGATGGTCACGCCCAGGCCAGCCACCTGGGCGATGGCCAGGTCGATGAACACGATGCCGCGATTCAGCACCTGCTGGCCCATCGGCACGTGGGTGGACAGCACCAGCAGGCCGGCCAGCAGGGCCGGCAGCAGAATGGACAGTTCGATCGCGCCGATGGTCATTTGCCGAGCGCTCCCAGCAGACGGGTCAGGGTGTCGTCGTAGAGGCTGTAGAGGTCCTTGGCGCCGGGGCTGCCGCCGATGGTGTAGGGCAACACCACCGCCGGGACGTGGGCGCGCTGCGAGACGAACTCCGACGAGCGGCCGTCCTCATAGGCCGAGCGGATGACCATCTTCACCGGCGTCTTCTGCAGCACCCCCAGCACCTGGGCGAGATAGCCGCTCGAGGCCGGCACGCCCGGCTTGGGCTCCAGCGCCACCACCCGCTTGAGGCCCAGCCAGGTCTCCAGATAGACCCAGGTCTTGTGCTGCACGGCGATCGGCTGGCCCCGCAGCGGGGCGGCCCGGGCCTGCCAGCGCTGCAGGGCGGCCTGCCACTTCACGGCGAAGGCGGCGTAGCGGGCGCGGTAGAGGGCCGCGTTGGCCGGATCGATCTGGGCGAACCGCTCGGCCATCGCCTTGCCGACCGGCAGCATGACCCGGGGATCGGACTGGATGTGGGGATTGCCGCCCGCGTGGATGTCGCCCTCGGCGCGGTCGAGCCGGGCGGGCCGCTCGAGCAGGGTGACATAGCGAGTCGCCTCGAAGGATCCCGCCGAACCCGGCGCGATCTTCTTGTTGGCGGCCTGGGTGAGGATCTGCGGCAGCCAGCCGATCTCCAGCTCCGACCCGGTGCAGACGGTGATGTCGGCGGCGCGGGCCTTGGCGATCAGGCTGGGCCGGGCCTGGATCTGGTGCGGGTCCTGCAGGGCCGTGGTGGCGGTGTAGGTGGTCACCTTGGGACCGCCGATCTCACTGGCCAGGGCGGCCCACTCGGGTTCGCAGGCAAAGACGTTCATGGCCCACGTCGGCGTGCTCACGCCGAGCGCCAGCGCCGCCGCGAGGACAAGAGATCTGAACATGGAAGCTCCTTAGTAGCGGTGGGCGCCGTGGGGGCCGTAGACGACCGTGTATTGCAGGAAGAGTTCGTCGCGCGGCCGCTGGTCGCTTTCGTCGCGGGAGTACTGCAGCCGGAAGCGGCCGAACTCGCTGGAGTCGTACTCGAGCAGGGCCGAGGCGCTCCATGACGAGACGCCCAGGTCGTCGAGGGTCGAGCCGGCCAGCGGCAGCGGGACGTCGCCCGCCTCCACGGTCGAGTAGCGCAGGCCAAAGCTCCAGCGGGGCCGGAACTGGTAGACGCCCTGGACATACCAGCCGTTCTGGTCGGCCTCGACCGGCACGCCGTTGAATTCGCCGCTCCGGGTCCCGAAGAAATACTCGCCGCTGAGCGCCAGGTTGCGCTGCGTGCTGTTGCCGCCCGGCGCCCATTTGTAGACGCCGGAGATGATCCCAAGGTCGGTATCGCCGCTGAACACGTCGATGCCCGCTACAGGGTCGCTGGTCTCGCGGGCGTCCGCCCGGGTGTGGATCCAGGATGCGGCCCCGAGCCAGCTGGAGGAGTCGCTGATGTCGCCGCCCGTGTGGACGAACACCGTCTGGGTCCCCGCGCCGCGATCGGCGCCGTTGCCGGCGGGGAAGCTGTCGCCGCGGAACAGCTCCGCGCCGATCTCGAGGAACATGGCGGTCGGCGCCAGCCAGACGGCCTGCACCCCGTCGTCGCCATACTGCCCGCCGAGGAAGGCGCGGTAGGGCAGCGGCATGTCGATGAACGACCAGTTGTGCGCGTGGCGCTCGTTCAGATAGCCGATTCCGGAGAAGAACCGGCCGCCCTTGAGGGTCAGGCCGGCCGGCAGGGCCGTGGTGCGGATATAGGCCTCCTCGACCCCGGCCTCGCCCTGGCCGTCGAAGGCGACGGTCAGGTTTGCGTAGAGATAGGGGTCGACGTTGGCGGCCAGGGTCACCTCCGACTCCGCCAGCGAGAAGCCGCGCGGGGCCAGGCCGGCCTCGTCGCCGAGGGCGAACCCCGGAATGCGGGCCAGGTCGGGGTCTCTCGAGGAGGCGACATAGTTGCCGTTGAGCACGACCGAGATGCCGGGGTTGAGGGCATTGGCCCCGGCGAGGGGCGGGGCGGCCGGGGCGGCGCCGGCGTCGGCCATCTCCA
>DAORNX010000133.1:0-6219 GCA_035441225.1 Caulobacter sp. | reverse complement strand
AGGGCCTTCAGCGCCTCCTCCGGTCCCGGCAGGTCGGCCGCGTAGCACAGGCGGATCAGCGCCATCTCGACCGTGGCCGAGGGATCGGGCGCCCGCCGCACCTCCTCATAGGCCCTGAGCAGCATCTGCCAGACCCGCGACAGGGTGCCGGCCGACGCCGTGGCCCCGATCGCCGCCAGCCGCGCGGCCTGGTCCTTCGGCAGGTGCAGGGCGTCGGGCCCCAGCGCCTTGGCCACCGAGGCGCCGTGATTGTGCTCGAGCAGATCGAGCATCACCTGGGCCGGGTCGACGCCGAACCCCCAGAGGTCGCGATACTGCTGCAGGGCCGCGGCGGTCTGGCCACCCATGATCTGCTCGAACAGGGCGATCGTCAGGGCCCGGTCGGCCAGGCCCAGCATGTCGCGAACCACCGCGGCGCTGACCACCTGCCCGCGTTCGGCCTGGACGATGGCCTGGTCGAGCAGCGACAGGCCGTCGCGCACCGAGCCCTCGGCCGCCCGGGAGATCAGCGCCAGGCCCTCGGCGTCGATGCGGGCGTCCTCGGCCTCGGCGATGCGGCCCAAGTGGCCCACCAGCACCTCCGGCTCGACGCGGCGCAGGTCGAAGCGCTGGCAACGGGAAAGGATGGTCACCGGCACCTTGCGGATCTCGGTGGTGGCGAAGATGAACTTGGCGTGCGGCGGCGGCTCTTCCAGCGTCTTCAGCAGCGCGTTGAACGCCGCCGTCGACAGCATGTGCACCTCGTCGATGACATAGACCTTGTAGCGCGCCTCGGTCGGGGCGTAGCGCACCCCGTCGAGCAGCTCGCGCATCTCGTCGACCTTGGTGCGGCTGGCGGCGTCCAGCTCCAGCACATCCATGTGCCGGCCCTCGACGATCGCCCGGCAATGGCGTCCGTCGACGGAAAGGTCGACCGACGGCTGGTGCACGGTGTCGCTCTCGAAATTGAGCGCCCGGGCCAGCAGGCGGGCGGTCGTGGTTTTGCCGACCCCGCGCACCCCGGTGAGCATGAAGGCGTGGGCGATGCGGCCGCTGGCGAAGGCGTTGGTCAGGGTCCGGACCATGGCCTCCTGGCCGATCAGGTCCTCGAAGGTTCGCGGCCGGTATTTGCGGGCCAGCACGGTGTAGGCCGCGCCGTCGCCCGGGGCCTGGCCCTCGGCGACGCCTTCCGGCGGGGCCGGGGCCGGCGTGACCTCCGGGGCCGGTTCGGGCGCGCCGAAGATGTCCGCGGTATCGGGATCGCGCTCGGGGAGGTGGTCCTCCCAGGGCGGCGGTTCAGCGGAGATATCGGAATCGGCCATCGACCCTATCGTCTCACACCCGCTCATCCCCGCGAAGGCGGAGAACAGCAAAAGAACCTATGGGAAGGGTGGAGACCGGACAACGACCCGGAGCAAATCTCGTTGTGGCTGCTGCCTTCCGGCCCTGACCAGGTTGGCGAGGCGTCCGCCCATCGCCGGTCTCCAAGGCCTATATCGTGGATCGGCGGGGCGGATGCAAGGCGCCGGCAGGTGACATGCACCTCCGGTGCGTGTGGCCTGTTCGAGCAACCAGGGTGGGGGACACGTAACTGAAGGTACATGTCCCCGGTCAGTGCTTGCCCGAAACCGCCGTTTGCGCCACGAAGCCGCCATGGCTCTCTCCGCGATCTCCAATGTCTTCTCCGGCAACCCGCTGAACCGTGTCAGCGAACGACGGACCGACCAGGCTTGGCTCGACGGCCTGCTGGCCGACGCCGGGTCGCTGGCCCTGCCGCTGTGGAACGGCCAGCCGCTGACGGAGAAGGGCGGGGACGGGGGGACCCAGCTGGCCTACGTTCCGGCGCACATGGGCCTGGAACTGGCCGGCGGCTGGGAGCGGCTGCTGTTCCTCGGCCTGTGGAAGGAGACGGCCGTGTTCGCCGTCGACATGGAAGGCGGGCTCGATCCGTGCGACGGGCCCCTGGCGGGGTTGGGCGCGTTCAAGGACCTGCGGGCCGTGGCCACGGCCCTGCCCCCGGCCGAGGCGGCCATCACGGCGACCGCCAAGGGCATGTTCGAATGGCGCCGCAAGCATCGCCACTGCGCCGCCTGCGGCGAACAGAGCGAGGTCGCCGAGGGCGGCTGGAAGCGGGTCTGCATTTCCTGCAACGCCGAGCACTTTCCACGCACTGACCCGGTGGTGATCATGCTGGCCACGTTCGAGGGCCGCTGCCTGCTCGGACGCCAGGCGATGTGGCCCAAGGGCATGCATTCGGCCCTGGCCGGTTTCCTCGAGCCCGGCGAGACCATCGAGGAGGCCTGCGCCCGCGAGCTGATGGAAGAGGCCGGGCTGACGGCGACGCGCGTCCACTACCACTCGACCCAGCCCTGGCCCTACCCCAACTCGCTGATGATCGGCCTGATCGCCGAGGTCGACAGCGCCGACGCCCGGCCCGACCAGACCGAGCTGGAGGCCGTCCGCTGGTTCACCCGCGAGGAGGCCCGGCAGCTGATCAACGGCGGCTTCGACGGCTGCTTCGCCCCGCCCCCGCTGGCCATCGCCCACCAGCTGGTCAAGAGCTGGGCGGAGGGAACGGACTAGTTTTCCTCCCCGCTCGCGGGGAGGGGGACCGCCGGAGGCGGTGGAGGGGCGGCGCAAAAGCGAAGGGCCCTATCCTGAATTCCGGTCTTTCCGGCTTGGCCGGCGCTGCCCCTCCACCATGCTCGGCATGGTCCCCCTCCCCTCTGCGAGGGGAGGAAGGAAATAGGGCTACCCCATCACCCCCAGCACCACACACCCGGTCCAGACCATCAGCACCACGGTCGACAGCGCGAAGACCAGGAACCGCACCGGCACAAGGTTGACCGTGATCTGCACCAGACTGTGCACCACGCGCAGGCCGACATAGGCCCAGGCGAGGCCGGCGGTGGCCGGGCTCTGGAGGCTCAGCAGATAGGTCACGAAGGCCAGCGCATAGAAGATCGTCGGCTGTTCCATCAGGTGATTGTAGTTGTCGGCCGCCGCCCGGGCGTCGTCGGGCAGCACACTCAGCGAACCCGGGAAGCGCGCGTCCTGCGGTTTGACCCCGGCCTTGCTCATGGCCGGGATGCGCTTGGCGTACATCCAGACCCAGATCAGCAGGGACCAGACGATCAGCGCCAGAACCGGCGCCAGGACGGACTGCAGGTAAGGAATGCCTTGAATCACGGTTGCCTCCCCAGGCGGTTGATTGCGCCGGAGGCTAGACCGCGAACGGCGTGATGCGAAGGGTCTGTGTCGGATAGCCGTCAGACGATCCTTCCGAACGGCGGTAGGGGACGCCAGGCAGCTTGCAGGGGTTGGTCGTGCGGATTCTGTTGCGTGTCATGGCCTGTGTCGTCGCGCTGGCCTCGGCCGGCGTCGCGGTGGCGGGAGATCCCTTCGAGGATGCCCGCTATTTCATGGGCGTGAAGGACAACGCCGCGGCGATCCGGCTGATCGACAGCGGCCAGTTCGACATCAACATGCAGACCCCGGAAGGCTACACGCTGCTGCACTACGCGGCGGACAACGGCAATCTCGAGATGGTCCGTGAGCTCATCCGCCGGGGCGCCGACGTTAATATCCGCTCGGCGTCGGACTCGACTCCGTACGACATGGCGGTCGGGACGATGGTCCAGGCCGAGATCGCCAGGGCCGGCGGCCGAAGCGGCCGCTCGCCCGCGCCATCCCCGATCCCGCAAGGGACTTCGGCCCGCGCCGCGTCTTCGACCCCCGCCACCGGCAAACCCGCTTCCGCCCCGGTCGATCCACGTCGCAAGATGTGCAACGCGAGGAACTACGCAGCCTCGGCCCTGTGCAGCGACAGCACCTGCAAGATGCGCGAATACCGCAAATGGCAGACCTGCCTGAAGACGGGCAGCTACTACTGACCGCGACTGGAGGTCAGACCCGGTCCCGGAACGGATCGGCCGGAAACACCCCGAGGATCTCGAGCTTCTCGGAGAAGAAGCTCAGCTCCTCAAGGGCCATGGCCAGGCCCCGGTCCTCGGGCCGACCGTCGACCTCGGCGTAGAAGAAGGTCGCCGTGAAGGCGCCGCCTTCCATGTAGCTTTCCAGCTTGGTCATGTTGACGCCGTTGGTCGCGAACCCGCCCATGGCCTTGTAGAGGGCCGCCGGGATGTTCTTCACCTTGAAGCAGAAGCTGGTGATGCAGCGGCTGGTGAACGGCGGCGGAGGCGGGGCCTTGTCGGCGGTCATGACCAGGAAACGGGTGGTGTTGTGCCGTTCGTCCTCGATGTCGCGCAGCAGGATGTCGAGGCCGTAGATTTCGGCCGCCAGCGCCGGGGCGATGGCCCCGCGGGTCGGATCGGGGTGCTGGGCCAGGGCCCGGGCCGCGCCGGCGGTGTCGCCGACGGCCTCGGTGGTCACGCCCAGCTTCTTCAGCGATCCCCGGCACTGGTGCAGGGCGATGGCCATGCTGGCGACGGTCTTCACCTGGTCCAGCGTCACGCCCTTGTTGACCATCAGCTGGAAGCGAATCGGCTTGAACCGCTCGCCGATGATCTTCAGGCCCGAACTCGGCAGCAGATGATGTACGTCGGCCACCCGGCCGGCGATGGAGTTCTCGACCGGGATCATGCCCAGGGCGCAGGCCCCGGACTTCACCGCGTCGAAGGCCTCCTCGAACGTCGGATAGGGAGCGGCCTGGTGGTCGGGGAAATAGGTCCGGCAGGCCTCGTGGCTGTTGGCGCCGGGTTCGCCCTGGAAGGCGATCTTGGGAAGCGGGCTCATGGATTGGCCTTGGCGAATGCCCGCGCCTCCTCGAGGTCGGCGGGGTTGTCCACGGAAATGGGCGCGGCGTCCGTGACGGCGGCCCAGTACGAAAGGCCCATCTCCAGGCCCCGCAGCTGCTCCAGCTTCTCGCGCCGTTCGAGGAGCGAGGGCGGAGCGGCGGTAAATCGCTCCAGCGCCGCGCGGCGATAACCGTAGATGCCGACATGCCGCCAGACGGGCCCGTCGCCGTAGAGGGTCGAGCGGGTGAAATAGAGCGCCCGGCCGCGGGCCCCGTCGGGCGCCATCGCCAGCACGGCCTTGACCACGTCGGGGTTCGATCTGTCGGCCGGAGACGCCTCCGGCGCGACCACCGTGGCCACGTCGCAGCCGGGTTCGCGCGCCAGCAGGCCGGCGCAGGCGGCGACCACGCCGGCCGCGACGAACGGCATGTCGCCCTGCAGGTTGATCACCACGTCATGGGCGCCGGCCGGGTCGACCGCCGCAAGGGCCGCCAGGATGCGGTCGGAGCCGGAGGGCAGGTCAGGGTCGGTCAGGACGGCTCTCCCGCCGGCGGCGGCGACGGACTCGACGATCGCCTGGTCGCCCGCAGCGATGACCACGGGGCCGACGCCGGCTGCTTCCGCCTGCCGCAGCACCCGCACGATCATCGGCAGGCCGCCGATATCGGCCAGCGGTTTGTCGGGCAGGCGGGTGGCCGCCATGCGCGCGGGGATAAGGACGATCGGGTTCATGACTCTGCGCCGTGGATCAATTCGGGCCAGCCGACCCCTGAGCCCGGCTTGCGCGAGGGGCGGTAGCGTGTAAGAGAGCCCGGCGCAACAAGGGGCGCGTCGGGGGATTCTCCCGGCGCCGTTTCAGGCCCGGCGCGCCGGGCGGTCTAGAGGACTGAGACAGGCGGACATGAGCGATCTGACGTTCAACAAGATCGCCGGCGGATTGCTGGCGACGGGACTCGTCATTTTCGGCCTGCGTGAGCTGACCACCATCGTTTTCGAGCAGGAGCCGCCGGAAAAGGCCGGCTACGCCGTGGCGGTGGCCGAGGACACGGGCGGCGGTGGCCCGGCCGCCGAGGTCGCGCCCGACTGGGGCACGGTGATTCCGGTGACCAACCCCGAGGTCGGCAAGGCCGTCTCGGCCAAGTGCGCCTCCTGCCACACCTTCGACGCCGGCGGCGCCAACGGCACCGGCCCGAACCTGTTCGGCGTGCTGGGCCGCAAGCCCGGGTCGCATGCCGGCTTCGCCTATTCGCCCGGCATGATGGAATACGCCGGCGCCCACCCGGTCTGGACCTGGGATGAGCTGGACCAGTTCGTGAAGGCGCCGCAGAAGCATATCGCGGGCACCAAGATGACGTTCGTCGGCCTGAAGAAGCAGGAAGACCGCATCGCCATGCTGGCCTACCTGCACACGCTGGGCTCGACCCTGCCGCTGCCGGCTCCGAAGCCCGCCGCGGCTCCGACCGAGGCTCCGGCGCCGGACGCC
>DAORNX010000132.1:0-6285 GCA_035441225.1 Caulobacter sp. | reverse complement strand
CTCGAGCGCCGTCTCGCGTGTGTCGGACAGGACGACATGCGCGCCCTGGGCGTGCAGGGCCCGGGCGATGGCGCCGCCGATGCCGCCCGTGGCGCCCGTGACGAGGGCGGTCTTGCCGGTGAGGTCGAACATTCTCTTCTCCCGCTCATCCCGGCGAAGGCCGGGACCCAGGTTTATGGTGCTATCCGCAGTCGCCGGGCGCCTTGGGAAAACGCCTGGGTCCCGGCCTCAGCCGGGATGAGCGGATCGGGGGCTACAGACTCTTCGCGAATGCTTCCAGATCGGCCGGCGTGTTCAGCGGGGTCGCCTCGGCGTCCGGCGCGATGCGCTTGGCCATGCCGGACAGCACCTTGCCCGCGCCGGCCTCGGCGAAGCGGGTAACGCCGCCCTCCCCGGCCAGCCATTCCATGCTCTCGCGCCAGCGCACCCGTCCGGTGACCTGCTCGACCAGCATGCGGCGGATGGCCTCCGGATCCAGCGTCGGACGGGCCGTGACGTTGGCCACGAGCGGCGCGCGCGGGGCGAGGATGGTCGTGCCGGCCAGGGCCGCGGCCATCTCGTCAGCGGCCGGCTGCATCAGCGGGCAGTGGAACGGGGCGGAGACGTTCAGCGGAATCGCCCGGGCGCCCAGTTCCTTTGCCTTCTCGATGGCCCGGTCGACCCCGGCGCGGTCGCCGGAAATGACCACGTTGCCGTTGTTGTTGTCGTTGGCCACCACGCAGACCCCGACCTCCGCGCCCGCCGCGGCGGCGGCCTCGGCCAGGGCGACGTCCGTTTTCGGCCCGATCAGCGAGGCCATGGCCCCCTGCCCCACCGGAACCGCCCGCTGCATGGCCTGGCCCCGCAGCTTGAGCAGCCGGGCCGTATCGGCCAGGCTAATCGCCCCGGCGGCGGCCAGGGCGGCGTACTCGCCGAGCGAATGGCCGGCGACGAAGGCAGCCTTCTCGACCGGCACGCCCATTTCCCTTTCGAGCGTGCGCATGACGGCCATGCTCACCGCCATAAGGGCCGGCTGGGCGTTCTCGGTCAGGGTCAGATCGGCCTCGGGCCCCTCGCGCATCAGCGTCGACAGCTTCTGCGACAGGGCGTCGTCGACCTCCTGGAACACCTCGCGGGCGCTGGCGAAGGCCTCGGCCAGCTCGGCCCCCATGCCGACGGTCTGGCTGCCCTGGCCCGGAAAGATGAAGGCGAGGCTCATGATGACCTCTCCGAAAAAGTGACGAATCCGGCGCGCACGGTTAGGGGAAAGGGGGACAACGGGCAACCTTCCCGGTTTTGTCCGCTCCGCATTGGGATGATTTTCATTGCCCGCCTACAGACTGGCCATATTCGACTTCGACGGCACCCTGGGCGACACCCTTGGCTGGATGCTGGATACATCCGACGCCCTGGCCGAGAAATTCGGCTACCGGAAGATCGACCGCAGCCAGCTGGACCAGCTGCGCCATCTGAGCGCCCGCGAGATGATGAAGGTGCAGAAGCTGCCAGCGGTGAAGCTGCCGGCGATCGCCGCCCACTTCCAGAAGCTGATGACCGCCGACGCGGGCCGCATCGCCATGTTCGACGGCGTGCCCGAGATGCTCCGCGCCCTGCACGGGGCCGGCGTCAGGCTGGCCATCGTCAGCTCCAACTCCGAGGAGAACGTCCGCATCATCCTGGGGCCGGACCTGTGCGGGCTGGTCAGCATGTTCAACTGCGGCGCCTCGATGTTCGGCAAGGCCCCCAAGTTTCGCAAGGTGCTCAAACGCCTGGAGGTCCGCCCCGGGGAGGCGATCAGCGTCGGCGACGAAATCCGCGACCTCGACGCCGCCCGCGAGGTCGGCCTGGCCACCGGCGTGGTCTGCTGGGGCTACACCGCCCCGGACGCCCTGAAGGCGCAGAAGCCCGATCACGTGTTCGAGACCGTCGAAGCCATCGCCGCCCGGCTCTCCTGATCGGCGCGGTTGTCGCTGGCGTTGCACTTCCTCACCGATTGTCCCCGCGAAGGCGGGGATCCAAGCCCCTGACCGCGGCTCACGGGGCCAGTCGCGACCTGAAGGACGGCTTGGGTTCCCGCCTTCGCCGGAACAGCCGGATATAGGGGAGGCCTGCTGGTTGGCCGTCGGCCGGCTGGGCGTTTGTTCCTGCTGGCGTTGCCGTTGCGGCATCGCCTAGCCTGCAGCAGAACAACAGGGAGAACGACCATGCGGGCAGTCGTGCGGCGCGCCGGGAAACTGGTCTGCGACACCATAGAGGAACGCGATCCCGGCCCCGGCCAGGTGCGCGTCAAGACGCTGGCCTGCGGCATCTGCGGGTCGGACCTGCACGCCCTGCACTACCTCGACCACATGGTCGAGATGGGCCGCCGCGCCGGCGCGGGCGGCGGAATGGATCCCAAGCAGGACATCGTCTTCGGCCATGAGTTCTGCGCCGAGGTGCTCGAGGGCGGCCCCGGGGCGAACCGCTTCAAGGCGGGAACACGGGTGGTCTCTATGCCGGTCAACATGGGCCCGGAAGGGTTCGACGCCGTCGGCTATTCCAACAAGTATCCGGGCGGTTTCGCCGAGCGGATGATCCTGACCGAGGCGCTGCTGCTGGAAGTGCCCAACGGCCTGTCGACCGACCACGCGGCGTTGACCGAGCCGATGGCCGTGGGCGCCCACGCCGTGGCCAGCGCCGCGCTCGACAGCAATTCCGTCTCGCTGGTGCTGGGCTGCGGCCCGGTCGGCCTGGCGGTGATCGCCGCCCTGAAGGTGCGCGGCCATGGCCCGGTCATCGCGGCCGACTTCTCGCCCCGTCGCCGCGCCGCCGCCGAGGCCATGGGCGCCGACGTGGTCGTCGACCCGGCAGAAACGGGTCCCCACACCCGCTGGGCCGAGTTCGGCGTGCCCTCGACCCTCGACGGCATGCGCATGGCCCTGTTCGGCGGCCAGACCTACGGCCGGCCCGTGGTGTTCGAGTGCGTCGGCTCGCCCGGCGTGCTGCAGAGCGTCATCGAGGGCTGCCCGCCCAAGGCCCAGATCATCGTCGCCGGGGTCTGCATGGAGCCGGACCGGATCGAGCCTTCGCTGGCGATCAACAAGCAACTCGATCTGCGGTTCGTGCTCGGATACCAGCCCGACGAGTTCGCCCAGACGCTCAGCGATATCGCCGAGGGGCGGATCAACGTCGACCCGCTGATCACCGCCAGGGTGGGGCTCGCCGGCGTCGCCCAGGCCTTCGTCGACCTGGGCAATCCGGAGTCCAACGTGAAGATCCTGGTGGACCCGGGGCTCTAGCCGAAGCCCCCCGAATGCGGGTTTGCGCCGATGCCCGCCGCGACCATTCTGTTGTCCGGTCGCCGGGATTCGCCGCGCGGCCGGTCATCGGACCCGGGGATCAGGCTTTGAAGCGGTTCGTCTGCGCACTGATTGTCGCGCTCACCTTTGGCGGTCCGGCCTTCGCCGCGCCCCGGCCGCCCGAGAGCGTTCGTCAGGCTGTCCAGGACCGGATCGACGCCGCCATGGCGCCCGATCCCGGCGACGTGGACGACAGCGGCGAACCCTACGATCCGCCTGACGCCCTGGCCGGCCCGAAGATGTTCAAGCGGGTCGAGGTCAACAACGACGGCGTGGCCGACTGGCGCGTCAACTTCGAGCAGGCGCCCAACCCCTCCTATTTCTGCGGCACCGGCGGCTGTCGGCAGCAGATTTTCGTGTCCAATCCCCGGGGCGGCTTCGACCTGGCCATGGATACCCAGGTCCGGCTGTTCAAGCTCCGCCATAAACGGGGCCAGACCCTGCTGGATGTCGACTTCCACGGGTCGGTCTGCGGCGGGTTCGGCGTCGATGACTGTCCGCGCGGCTATGTCTGGTCCGTCGCGGAGGCCCGGTTCGTCGCGCGGGTCGATCCGGGGGCGCAAGCCTTCCTCATCGGCGGCCCCGTCTGGCTGACGACGCCGTCGCGGGCGTCCCTGCCGTCCGCGGTGGAGGCCGCGTTCGCCGAACGGGCGGCTCGATGCGCCGCGGCGGGTCGGGACTATCCCTATGACGAGGCTTACCTGACCGAGGTCGGCGATCTCAACGCCGACGGCCGGGCGGACTGGGTCGTCGGCGGCGCATACGACGGCTGCGCCTACCGGGAAGAAGCCGCGGCGGCGCCGCGCTTCGACCTGACTGTGCTGGTCAGCGGCCCGGACGGCTACCACAGCGCCCTGAACAGCGACGTCACCACCTGGGGCCTGGACATGGCCGACGGCAAGGCCCGCTTCGTGACGCTGGAGGGCGACGACTGCGGCCTGAACGGCAAGGACTGCCCGAAAACCTACTGGCGGTGGGACGGTCAGGCCCTGGTCAGGCAACCGCTCCCCTAAGTTCACTGGACGCGGACGCCGGACGGCCTAACTATTCCGGCAACCGGGAGATCCGCCATGAAACGCCTTGCCGCCGCCGCCCTCGCCCTGTCCCTCGTCGCCGCCCCGGCCTATGCCGCGCTGAAGGTTGGCGCCGTGGCCCCCGACTTCAGCACCACGGCCTTCAAGGGCGGACAGGCCTCGCCCTTCAGGCTGTCGAGCACCCTCAAGACCGGCAAGGTCGTGGTGCTGTACTTCTTCCCGTCGGCCTACACCTCGGGCTGCACGGCGGAGGCTCACGAGTTCGCCGTGGCCACGCCGGAATTCGCCGCCATGGGCGCCAGCGTGATCGGCGTCACCGCCGGTCGGGTCGAGGACCTGGCCAAGTTCTCCAGGGAAGAATGCCGCGACGCCTTCCCGGTGGCCGGGGTGACCAAGGAGACCATCAAGGCCTACGACGCCGTCCTGGCGTTCAAGCCGGACCTGTCGGACCGCACCACCTATGTGATCGCGCCCGACGGCAAGATCCTGCTGGCCTACACGGCCCTGACCGACCCGCTGTCGCACATCGCCAAGGCCAAGGAAGCGGTCGCCGCCTGGCGCAGGGCGCACCCGAAGTAGGGATCAGGAAGGCTGCGGAGTCGGTATCTTCGCCGGGTCGCAGCTGATCTTGCGGCAGAACCGCATCTCCATGTCGCGCTCGAACCGCGGGATGAAGTCCTGCATGGCCGCCATCGAACTGGCGGTGAAGGCCGGCATCTTGGCGATGACGCTCTGGCCCTCCTTGCTGGCGTAGAAGTCCGCCAGCGCGCACAGTTCATCCTCGGTGAACGCCACCGCCATCAACGGCGTCAGCTGTTCCATCATTTCCGGAACCATCGCCTTGATGCTCTCGGTCATCGCCTCACCCATCAGCCGCTCTTGCCTGGCGGTGAAGCTGGCGCCGCTTCGACGGCGTTCCTGCTCCAGGATCGACGGCAGCATGCCGGTCATCATCCCGGCCATCGTCTCTTCCATGTTCATGGCGTCGCTGTAGCGACGGGCGCAGTCAAGCGCCCGCCTCGAGGGAGCCGCCGCGCCCTCGGCCGCCGCAGCGGGCGATCCCGCAGGCAACAGGATCGCGACGGCGCAGAAGCAGGCGCTGATCGTCCGGTTCATTGAAAGCCCCCCGATTGAGGGCGACAGGCTGGCACAACCCCAGGACGGACTTCAATCCCTCGGCGCGCTTGCCTTTACCGCCAATCTCGCTTACTAGCGCGCCCTTCACGGAAGGCGGTCTCTCGCGGAGCCTTTCAGGTCGGGAAACGCCCGGCCGCCGCGACAGAGCCATCGTGACCGGGGACACTTCCCTCCCCGGCCGCGCCGCCCTCCACAACGGAAGAGGAACCTGATGGCTCTTTACGAGCACGTGCTGATCGCACGGCAAGACATCTCGCCCCAACAGGCCGAGCAACTCAACGAGGACATGAAGGCCCTGATCGAAAGCCTTGGCGGCCACGTCGCCAAGATCGAGTACTGGGGCCTGCGCAACCTCACCTACCGCATCAAGAAGAACCGCAAGGGTCACTATTCCCTGATGGCCATCGACGCCCCGGCGCCGGCCGTCAAGGAAATGGAGCGCCAGCTGTCGATCAACGAAGACGTGCTGCGCTACATGACCATCCGCGTCGAGGAACTCGACCTGGAACTGTCGCCGGTTCTCGCCCGCCGCGACCGCGATCGCAGCGATCGCCCCGAACGCTCCGAGCGCGGCGACCGCCCGCGTGAAGACTTCGCCGCGGCCTGAGGGAGAAACTGATCATGTCCGATACCGATATCTCCCCCGAAGCTCCGGCCGCCGCCCCGGCCGCCGGCGCCCGCCGCCCGTTCTATCGCCGCCGCAAGGTCTGCCCGTTCTCGGGCGCCGGCGCGCCGAAGATCGACTACAAGGACGTCAAGCTCCTGCAGCGCTACGTTTCCGAGCGCGGCAAGATCGT
>DAORNX010000131.1:0-6317 GCA_035441225.1 Caulobacter sp. | reverse complement strand
AAGGGCTTCGCCGGCGCCATGAAGCGCTGGAACTTCGGCGGCATGCGCGCCACGCACGGTGTCTCGGTCTCGCACCGGGCTCACGGTTCGACCGGCCAGCGTCAGGATCCGGGCAAGACCTTCGCCGGCAAGAAGATGGCCGGCCATCTGGGTCAGGAAACCGTCACCACCATGAACCTCACGGTCTGGAAGGTGGACGTCGAGCGCGGCCTGATCCTGATCAAGGGCGCCGTCCCCGGCACCGAAGGCTCCTATGTGAAGGTGCGCGACGCGATCAAGAAGGCCGCTCCGGCCGACCTGCCGCGTCCGGGCGCCTTCCGCAAGTCGGGCGAGGCCGCCGCCGCCGCTCCGGCCGAAGAGCCCCAGGTTGAAGAGGCCGCGGCCCCCGAAGCCACGCAAGAGGGCGCTGAATAATGAAACTCGACGTCATCAAGCTTGACGGCGCCAAGGCCGGTTCGGTCGATCTCGACGACGCCATCTTCGGCATCGACGAAATCCGCGGGGACATCCTTCAGCGCGTCGTCACCTGGCAGCTGGCCAAGCGCCGCTCCGGCAACCACAAGATCCAGGTCCGCAACGAGGTCTCTCGTACGGGCAAGAAGATGTACAAGCAGAAGGGCACCGGCGGCGCCCGTCACGGCTCGCGCCGGGCGGCCCAGTTCGTCGGCGGCGCCAAGGCTCACGGCCCGGTCGTCCGCAGCCACGAGTTCGGCCTGAACAAGAAGATCCGCGCCCTGGCCCTGCGCCATGCGCTGTCGTCCAAGGCCAAGTCGGGCTCGCTGGTGGTCATCGACGCCGCCGAGCTGGCCGATCCGAAGACGGCCGGTCTGCGCGCCACCTTCGACAAGATGGGTCTGAAGAACGCCCTGATCATCGCCGGGCCGGAAGTGAACGCCAACTTCAAGCTGGCGGCTCGCAACATTCCGAACATCGATGTGCTGCCGAACGCCGGCCTGAACGTCTACGACGTGCTGCGGCGCGGGACCCTGGTCCTGACCAAGTCGGCCGTCGACGGCATCTCGGCCCGCTTCGCCCAGAAGGAAGCCGCGTAATGTCAGCCACCGCCCGCCATTACGACACCATCCTCGCCCCGGTGATCACCGAGAAGGCGACCTATCTGTCCGAACAGAACAAGGTCGTCTTCCGCGTGGCCGACGACGCGACGAAGGACGAGATCGCCGCCGCGGTCGAAGCGCTGTTCAAGGTCAAGGTGACCAAGGTCAACACCCTCAATGTCAAGGGCAAGACCAAGCGCTTCCGCGGCCGCGTCGGACATCGGTCCGACGTCAAGAAAGCCATCGTGACGCTGGCCGATGGCCAGTCGATCGACATCACGACGGGGCTCTAAGAGATGGCTCTGAAGCAGTACAACCCGACATCGCCGGGCCGTCGCAGCCTGGTGCTGATCGACCGCAGCGAGCTCCACAAGGGCCGTCCGGAAAAGTCGCTCGTCGAAGGCCTGACCAAGTCGGGCGGTCGTGGCGGCGGTGGCCGTGTCGCGGTCCGCTTCCGTGGCGGCGGCGCCAAGCGCCTCTACCGCATGGTCGACTTCAAGCGTCGCAAGTGGAACATCGCCGCGACGGTCGAGCGCCTGGAGTACGATCCGAACCGGACGGCCTTCATCGCCCTGATCAAGTACGCCGACGGCGAGCTGGCCTACATCCTGGCCCCGCAGCGGCTCAAGGTCGGCGACGAGGTGATCGCGTCCGAGAAGGTCGACGTGAAGCCGGGCAACGCCGCCCCGCTGAGCGGCCTGCCGATCGGCACGATCATCCACAACGTCGAGCTCAAGCCCATGAAGGGCGGCCAGCTGGCGCGCTCCGCCGGGGCCTACGCCCAGCTGGTTGGCCGTGACGGCGGCTACGCCCAGGTCCGCCTCGGATCGGGCGAGTTGCGCATGGTCCAGGACACCTGCATGGCCACGGTCGGCGCCGTCTCCAACCAGGACCATATGAACCAGGTCCTGGGCAAGGCCGGCCGCGTCCGCCACATGGGCTTCCGTCCGCACGTTCGCGGCGTCGCCATGAACCCGGTCGACCACCCGCACGGCGGCGGCGAAGGCCGCACCTCGGGCGGCCGCCACCCGGTGACCCCGGCCGGCAAGCCGACCAAGGGCGCCAAGACCCGCACCAACAAGGCCACGGACAAGTTCATCATCCGGTCGCGCCACAAAGCGAAGAAGGGCCGTTAAGCCATGACCCGCTCAGTCTGGAAGGGCCCGTTTGTCGACGGCTACCTGCTGAAGAAGGCAGAAACCGCGCAAGCCTCCGGCCGCAAGGATGTGATCAAGACCTGGTCGCGCCGCTCGACCATCATGCCGCAGTTCGTCGGCCTGGTGTTCGGCGTCCACAACGGTCTCAAGCACGTGCCCGTCTCCGTGTCGGAAGACATGGTCGGCCACAAGCTCGGCGAATTCGCCCCGACGCGGAACTTCCCGGGTCACGCGGCCGACAAGAAGGCCAAGAGGAAGTAGCATGTCGAAGAAAGCGAAAGCCCGTCGACTGCCCGCGACCGAGGTCCAGGCCAAGCTGCGCACGCTGCGCACCTCGGCCCGGAAGCTCAACCTCGTGGCCCAGTCGATCCGCGGCCTGAAGGTGCAGCGCGCGCTGAACGAACTCGAGTTCAGCCACAAGCGCATCGCCAAGGACGTCCGCAAGGCGCTCTACAGCGCCATCTCGAACGCCGAGAACAACCACAACCTCGACATCGACTCGCTGGTCGTGTCCGAGGCCTTCGTGGGCAAGAACCTGGTGATGAAGCGCTTCTCCGCCCGCGCGCGGGGCCGCTCGTCGCGTATCGAGAAACCGTTCAGCGAGCTCACCATCGTGGTTCGCGAACTGGGTGAGGCCGCCTGATGGGTCAGAAAGTCAATCCGGTCGGGCTCCGGCTCGGCGTCAACCGCACCTGGGACAGCCGCTGGTTCGCCGACGGCAAGGAATACGGTCGCCTTCTGCACGAGGACATCAAGGTCCGTCGCGAACTGAAGAAGCGCCTCTACCAGGCCGGCATCTCGCGGATCATCATCGAGCGTCCGCACAAGAAGTGCCGCGTGACCATCTATGCCGCGCGCCCTGGCGTGATCATCGGCAAGAAGGGCGCCGACATCGACAAGCTGCGCAAGGACATCGCGTCCATGGTCGGCGTCGAGGTCCACCTGAACATCGTCGAGATCCGCAAGCCCGAGACCGACGCCCAGCTGGTGGCCGAGAACATCGCCCAGCAGCTCGAGCGCCGGGTCGCCTTCCGTCGCGCCATGAAGCGCACCATGCAGTCGACCATGCGTCTGGGGGCCAAGGGCGTCCGGATCAACGTGTCGGGCCGCCTGGGCGGCGCCGAGATCGCGCGGATGGAATGGTATCGCGAAGGTCGCGTGCCGCTGCACACCCTGCGCGCGGACATCGACTACGGCTTCGCGGAAGCCAAGACCACCTACGGCATCATCGGCGTGAAGACCTGGATCTTCAAGGGCGAGGTGCTGGACCACGACCCGATGGCGCTGGACAAGCGTCTGGCCACCGAATCCGGCCCCGCCGGCGAAGGCGGCGGTCGTGACCGTGACGATCGCGGACCCCGCGGCCCGCGCCGCGACCGCGGTCGCGGATCTGAGGCGTAACCGTCATGCTGTCACCGAAGAAAACCAAGTACCGGAAGGCCTTCAAGGGCCGGATCCACGGGACCGCCAAGGGCGGCACCCTGCTGAACTTCGGCTCCTACGGCCTCAAGGCCGTTGAGCCGGAGCGCATCACGGCGCGTCAGATCGAGGCGGCCCGCCGCGCGATCACCCGCCACATGAAGCGCCAGGGTCGCGTCTGGATCCGCATCTTCCCGGACCTGCCGGTCACCGACAAGCCGGCCGAAGTGCGGATGGGCAAGGGCAAGGGCGCCGTCGATTACTGGGCCGCTCGTGTCCACCCGGGTCGCATCATGTTCGAGATCGACGGCGTCGCCGACGACATCGCCCGTGACGCGCTCAAGCTCGGCGCCGCCAAGCTGCCGATCAAGACGCGCATCGTCGCCCGGATCGATTCCGGCCTGGCCGCGGAGCACTGAAGATGAAGATCGATGAAGTCCGGGGGATGACCCCCGACCAGCTGGCCGAGGCCCTGCTGAACCTGAAGAAGGAGCAGTTCAACCTGCGCTTCCAGGCGGCGACCGGCCAGGTCGAGAAGACCCACCGCGTGAACGAGATCCGCAAGGATATCGCGCGGATCAAGACCGTGCTGCGCGCCAAGAAGGCCGCGTAAGGAGACCGATATGCCCAAACGTATTCTTGAAGGCGTGGTCGTCTCCGACAAGGGCGACAAGACGGTGGTGGTGAAGGTCGAGCGGACCTTCCTGCACCCGCTGCTGAAGAAGACCGTCCGTCGGTCGAAGAAGTATCACGCTCACGACGAAGCCAACGCCCACAAGGCGGGCGAGATCGTCAAGATCGTCGAGTGCGCGCCGAAGTCCAAACTGAAGACCTGGGAAGTCCTTCCCAAGGCCGTCAGCTAGTTTCTGGAAGGTATTAAACCATGATCCAGATGCAGACTAACCTGGAAGTCGCCGACAATTCGGGCGCGCGCCGGGTCATGTGCATCAAGGTGCTTGGCGGCGCCAAACGCCGCTACGCACACGTCGGGGACAAGATCGTTGTCTCCGTCAAGGAAGCCATTCCGCGCGGCCGCGTGAAGAAGGGCGATGTGCTGCAAGCCATCGTCGTTCGCACGTCCTCGGCCATCAAGCGCAAGGACGGCTCGGTCATCCGCTTCGACAAGAACGCGGCGGTGATCGTCAACAAGCAGGCGGAGCCGATCGGCACGCGGATCTTCGGCCCGGTTCCCCGCGAACTGCGCGCCAAGAACCACATGAAGATCATCTCCCTCGCGCCGGAGGTGCTGTGATGGCGGCCAAGATCAAGAAGGGCGACAAGGTCGTCCTCCTCACCGGCAAGGACAAGGGCAAGACCGGCGCCGTCGTTCGCGTCTTCCCGAAGGAAGAGCGCGTCGTCGTCGGCGGGCTCAACATGGTCCAGCGCCACACCAAGCCGACCCAGGCGGACCCGCAGGGCGGCATCAAACACAAGGAAGCGCCGGTGCACGTGTCGAACGTGGCCATCGTCGACTCCAACGGCAAACCCACTCGCGTCGGCTTCCGCATGGACGGCGACAAGAAGGTGCGGTTCGCCAAGACCACGGGCGAGGCGATCAATGGCTGATCAGGCTTACGAACCCCGGATGAAGACCATCTATCGCGAGCGCATCCGCGCCGCGATGAAGGAACAGTTCGGCTATTCCAACGAGATGCAGGTTCCCAAGCTGGACAAGATTGTCCTGAACATGGGCATCGGCGAGGCCGTGGCCGACTCCAAGAAGGCCGCCGCGGCGATGAAGGACCTGGCGGCGATCGCCGGCCAGAAGCCGGTCGGAACCAAGGCCCGCCTGTCCGTCGCCCAGTTCAAGATCCGGGAAGGCATGACCATCGGCGCCAAGGTCACCCTGCGCGCCGACCGCATGTACGAGTTTCTCGATCGCCTGATCACCATCGCCCTGCCGCGGGTGAAGGACTTCCGGGGTCTCAAGCCGACCTCCTTCGACGGCCGTGGCAACTACGCCATGGGCCTGAAGGAACACATCGTGTTCCCGGAGATCAACTACGACCAGATCGACCAGATCTGGGGCATGGACATCATCGTCTGCACCACTGCGAAGACCGACGACGAAGCGCGCGCGCTTCTCAAGGAATTCCAGTTCCCGTTCACCGCGTAACGGACGGGAAGGAAAGAACTCATGGCCAAGAAAAGCGCCGTCAACCGTAACGAGATGGTCAAGAAGCTCGTCAAGCAGTACGCCGCCAAGCGCGCCGCGCTGAAGGCTGTCGCCAATGACGAGACCCTGCCGCTCGAAGAACGTTTCGATGCCCGGCTGAAGCTGGCGAAGCTGCCGCGGAATTCCGCCGCCAACCGCATCCGTAACCGGTGCGAGGTGACGGGTCGTCCGCGCGCCTACTATCGCAAGCTGAAGATGAGCCGGATCGCCCTGCGTGAGCTTGGCTCCGCCGGTCTGATCCCCGGCCTCGTCAAGTCGAGCTGGTAAGGGAGGGATCGTAAGATGGTCAACGACCCCATTGGCGACATGATCGCCCGCATCAAGAACGCCGCCATGCGCAAGCGGGCGAAAGTCTCCACCCCGGCCTCGAAGATGCGCGCGCGCGTCCTCGACGTGCTGGCCGGCGAGGGCTACATCCGCGGCTACTCGCTGGTCGAGAAGCCCGGCGCGTTCCCCGAATTCGAGATCGAGCTCAAGTACTTCGACAACGAGCCCGTGATCGTCGAGATC
>DAORNX010000130.1:0-6367 GCA_035441225.1 Caulobacter sp. | reverse complement strand
CGGTGAACACGTCGCCCGGGGCGGTGGCGTCCAGCACGGCGCGGAACCGGCGCAGGGCCGACAGGGCCGCCTCGACCCCGCCCGGCGACAGCCGGCCGGTGGCCCCCAGATCGCGGCCGAGACCGGCGAGCACCTTCTCGTTGTAGACCGTCCAGATGGCCCGGCCCTCGAGGCGGTAGAGCACCAGGCGCACGGAATTGGAGCCTACGTCGATGACGGCGGCGTCGCGCGCGGCGCGCGCCCGGCCGTCCAGGCTCGCCTCGCTAGCGACGCGGGCCAACATGATCGAACGCTTGCGGCAGGTCGCGCACCTTGTGGCCACGGCCCGACAGGCTGGGGTTGGTCATGAAATACTCATGGGCGGAGAAGGCGCCCGGCCGGTCCCAGGCGGGATCGCGGTGATAGCCGCCCTGGCTGTCCAGCGTCCAGCTCTGCGCCTCGTCGTTGAGATTGGCGACCATGATCTGCTGCAGCACCTGCTGGTGAACGGTCGGGTTGTCCACCGGGGTGAGGGCCTCGACCCGCCGGTCGAGATTGCGCGGCATCCAGTCGGCCGAGCTGATGAACACCCTGGCCCTGTTGCTCGGCATGGTCTTGCCGTTGGCGAAGGCCACGATACGGCTGTGCTCGAGATAGCGGCCGACGATGCTCTTGACCCTGATGTTGTCACTGAGGCCCGGCACGCCCGGCCGCAGGCAGCAGATGCCGCGCACGACCAGTTCGATGCGCACGCCCGCCTGGCTGGCGCGATAAAGGGCATCGATGATCTCCGGGTCGACCAGGGCGTTGAGCTTGACCCAGATGCCCGAGGGCTTGCCGGCCAGGGCGTTCTCGGCCTCGGCCGCGATCATGTTCATCAGGTCGGTTTTCAGGGTCTCGGGGCTGTAGCTCAGCTTCTCGAGCCGCTGCGGCGGGGCGTATCCGGTGATGAAGTTGAACAGCCGCGCCGAGTCGCGCCCCAGCGCCGGGTCGGTCGTGAACAGGCTGAGGTCGGTGTAGATCTTGGCCGTCACCGGGTGGTAGTTGCCGGTGCCGAAGTGGCAGTAGGTGCGCAGGGTCTCGCCCTCGCGGCGGACCACCAGGCTCAGCTTGGCGTGGGTCTTGTACTCGACGAAGCCGAACACCACGTGCACGCCCGCCCGCTCCAGGTCCTTGGCCCAGCGCAGGTTGTTCTCCTCGTCGAAGCGCGCCTTGATCTCGACCAGGGCGGTGACGTTCTTGCCGTTCTCGGCCGCCTCGATCAGGGCCGCGACGATCGGGCTGTCCTGGCTGGTGCGGTAGAGCGTCTGCTTGATCGCCAGCACATGCGGGTCGCGGGCGGCCTGGCGCAGGAACTGGACCACCACGTCGAAACTCTCGAACGGGTGGTGAACGAGGATGTCCTTCTCCCGGATGGCGGCGAAACAGTCACCGTCGTGGTCGCGGATTCGCTCGGGGAAGCGCGGCACGAAGGGCCTGAATTTCAGATCGGGCCGCCCCTCGGGGATCAGCTGCGACATCTGGGCCAGGCCGAGCTTGCCGTCGATCAGCACCACGTCCTCGGGGTCGCAGTGCAGGCTGTCGAGAATGAAGGCGCGCAGGTCCGGCGGCATGGCCGTCTGCACCTTGACCCGCACCACCTCGCCGAGCCGCCGTCGCTTCAGCTGCGCCTCGAACTCGCGGACCAGATCCTCGGCCTCTTCCTCGATCTCGACGTCGCTGTCGCGGATCAGGCGGAACAGGCCGCGGCCCTCGACGACGCAGCCGGGGAACAGGTGGTCGATAAACAGGACCAGCAGGCTTTCCAGCGCAACGAACCGCTGCTCGCCCTTGCGCGACCGGCCATGCTCGGATGGCAGCGGCCAGAACCGCCGCACGGCCGTGGGCACGGGCACCAGGGCGTAGAGCTCCTTGCCGTCCGGCCGGCGCAGCTTCAGCGCCAGCGAGAAGCCCAGGTTGGGAATGAACGGGAACGGGTGGGCCGGGTCGATGGCCAGCGGCGTGAGCACCGGAAACACGTGGTTGAGGAAGATGTGCTCGGCAAGGTCGCGGTCGGCCCCGCCGATATCGCGGGCCTCGAGCAGCCGGATGCCCTCGGCCTGCAGGGCGGTGCGCAGCTCGCGCCAGATGCGCTGCTGGTCGGCCATCAGCTCGGCCGCCGAGGCGTTGACCTTGACCAGCTGTTCAGACGGACTCAGCCCGTCCTGGCTGACCACGCGCACGCCCTCCCGCACCTGGCCCTTCAGGCCGGCCACGCGGACCATGTAGAATTCATCGAGATTGTTGGCGCTGATCGACAGGAACCGCAGCCGCTCAAGCAGCGGATGGCGCGGGTTTTCTGCCTCTTCCAGCACACGCCGGTTGAACGCCAGCCAGCTCAGTTCGCGGTTGAAGAACCGGTCCGGCGAGGCCAGCAGGGCCTCGTCGAGAGGCGGCCGGCGGGGTCCCTGGGCGGGCGGATCAACCTCTGTGATGGCGGCGTCGGTCATGGGGCCTCTGCGTCGAGCGGGTTGTCGCTTGGCGCGGGGCGTGTCGCAAGAGGGCATGACAGGGGTGTTACACGGAGGGCGTTACGGTTGGGTGACCCCAATCCTCGCCCGCGAGGGAGAGGGGGGCCATGCGGAGCATGGTGGAGAGGGAGGCGCCGGTGGCGGCAGGTGGAGCGCATATCCTCATCAAACCGATGACATCTCCCCCTTGGCCTTGATGGAATGATGCCCTCCGGTCGATGACCTCGGTCAAGGACCACCCCGGCGGGGTCGCCGCTACGCGGGCGCCGACGGCGGTCCTCGAACAAGGTCACCACCGGAGCAACACTGGCCGTCAAGACATCGGGCGGAGTGCGCCGCCAAGCGAATCGAGCGCTGCTTCCGTGGTCGAGCTGCGTGTGAGCAGAGTCACCTCTTTATGCTCGGCTACGCCGCCGCCTTCTCCTTCCCCAGCGACGCCATGTCGATGACGAAGCGGTACTTCACGTCCGACCGCTCCATCCGCTCGTAGGCGTGGTTGATGTCCTGCATGGCGATCATCTCGCAGTCCGGGAGCACGCCGTGCGCGGCGCAGAAGTCGAGCATCTCCTGCGTCTCGGCGATGCCGCCGATGGGCGAGCCGCTCACACGGCGGCGGCCGCCCAGCAGCAGCCCGGAGTGGAACGACGGCAGCTCGTCGATCGCCCCGACGATCACCAGGCTGCCGTCGATGTCGAGCAGCGGCAGATAGGGCTGCAGCCTGTGGGCCACCGGGATGGTGTCGATGATCAGGTCGTAGCCGTTGCGCGCGTCGCGCATGGCCTCCCGGTCGCCGGACAGCAGCACCTTGTGCGCGCCCAGCGCCAAGGCGTCCGCCCGCTTGGACTCCGAGCCGGTGATCACCGTCACCTCGCAGCCCATGGCCACGCCGAACTTGACCGCCATGTGGCCCAGGCCGCCCAGGCCCGCTACGCCGAGCCGCGTGCCGGGTCCGGCCTTCCAGGTCTTCAGCGGCGAGTATGTCGTGATCCCGGCGCACAGCAGCGGCGCCACGCGGGTCACGTCGAGGCTGTCGGGGACCTTCAGCACGAAGGCCTCGCGCACCACGATGTGGTCGCTGTAGCCGCCGTAGGTCGTCTCGCCGGTGATCCGGTCCTTGCCGTTGTAGGTGCCGGTCGAGCGGTTGCGGCACAGCTGCTCCTCGCCCTTGCGGCACTGGTCGCAGTCCATGCAGCTGTCGACGAGGCAGCCGACGGCGGCCAGGTCGCCTTCGCGGAACTTGCGCACCTGCGGCCCGACGGCCGTCACCCGGCCAACGATCTCGTGGCCCGGGCAGCAGGGGTACATCGTGCCGCCCCAGTCGTTGCGCGCCTGGTGCAGGTCGGAGTGGCAGACGCCGCAGTAGAGGATGGCGATCTTCACGTCGTCGGGTCGCAGGGCCCGGCGGTCGAAGCGAAACGGCGCCATGCCGCTGTCGGGGGCGGTGGCGGCGTAACCGAGGGCGTTGGGCATGGGAGCGGTTCCGGAGGGGGCGGGGCGTCTCGGGCGACAGCCTATCCTGTCCCTCGGGACACCAAAAGCCGCCCCCGCCACGGCGCACGGCCCTAGACGATTGACCCCAGCGCATGGACCTCGGTGATCGCGCTATAGACGTCGAGGCCTACGCCCATGGCCAGACGATCCAGTTCGAGCAGGTTGTGGGCCAGGAAGACCATGACAGAGCTGTCCGTCGGATCGGCCTGCCACCAGCCGCCATAGGCGCCCGGCCAGCCGACGGTGCCCAGGCCGCCCTTGCAGCGGACCGCCGCGGCGTTGTCCGGGTCCAGCACCACCGCCACGCCCAGCCCGAAGCCATGGGCCGTGAACACCGGCATGCCGAGCATCTCGGCCCGCGCCCGCTGGTCATCGGTCAGATGATTGCTGGTCATCCGCGCGACGGTCTCGGGCCGCAGCAGCCGCACGCCGTCGACCGCGCCACCGCCGACGAACAGTCGGGCGAAGGCCAGGTAGTCGTCGAGCGTCGACCACAGGCCCTGACCGCCCGATTCAAAGCGCATGTCGTCCGGTCGCTCCGGCAGGAAAGGCTGGCCGGCCGCGGTCAGTCGCGGCTCCAGCCGCCCGGCCTCGTCGAAGCCGTACATCGTCGCCCGTCGATGTCGCTGGTCGCGGGGCACGAGGAATCCCGTGTCCTTCATGCCCAGCGGCTCGAAGATGCGTCGGCGCAGCACGTCCCCCAGCGGCGCGCCGTCGATCCGGGCGACGAGCAGGCCGAGCAGGTCGGTGGAGCAGCTGTAGTGGAACGACGCGCCCGGCTGGTCGATCAGGGGCAGGGCGGCCAGGCCCGCGATCCAGTCGTCGGGCGCGACGTGACTGTCGATGTCGCCGCCCAGCGCCGCCGCGTAGGCCGGGGTGATCGGGCCGGCGTGAACCCCGCCGTAGGTCAGGCCCGAGCGGTGAGTCAGCAGGTCCTCGAAGGTGATCGGCCGCGCCGCCGGATCGGTCTCGTCGAGCGGACCGTCGGCTGACCTCAGCACGCGCATGTCGGTGAAATCCGGGGCCCAGTTGGCGATCGGCTCGTCCAGCGCGATACGGCCCTCGTCGACAAGCATCAGGGCGGCGACCGAGGTCACGGGCTTGGACATCGAGGCGATGCGAAAGATCGTGTCGCGCATCAGCGGAGCGCCCGTTTCCCGGTCCCGCCAGCCGACGCAGCTGGTCTGCGCCCCCCTGCCGTCGCGCCAGACAAGCGTCGCGGCGCCGGCCAGCTGTCCCTTGTCGACATAGGCCTGAAGGGCCGTGGTGATCGCCTGCTGGGTGGTCATCGCCGCCTCTTGTCCGCCAATCCGGAAAAAAATATAGTCAAATTATAAAATAACCTGACTACGGTAGGCAATGGGCTCCACGTCAGATGCGCTTGAGCTGACGCCCGCGGGCGGGCGGCGGCGACCGAAGGGCGACAAGCGGGCGCGTACGCGGGCGCGGCTGCTGGAAGCGGCGCGGGACCTGGTGCGCGAGAAGGGCTACGAGCAGGTCACCCTGCAGGACGTGGCCCGGCGCGCGGGCATGACCAGCGGCGCGATCTACGGCAACTTCCGCAACCGCGCCGACCTGTTCGTCACCCTGGGCGAGACCTACTGGGCGCCGGTCAGGCCGCTGTTTCACCCGGACATGACCTTCGCCGAAAGAATGCAGGCCCTGGCCGAGGCGACCATCGCGGCGATCCCGGACCGCCAGGAGGCCGTGGTGGGCCGACTGACCGGCATGGCCCACGCCCTGACCGACGAAGAGTTGCGACGGCGGGTGCTGGCGGTGACGACGGCGAGCTTCGGCGCGGGCTCCGCCTGGCTGCGCGAGGCGGCGCAGGGCGTCGACCTGCCGATGCCGCCCGACCAGCTGGTGGTGGTGATCCACGCCATGACCGAGGGGCTGCTGTTCCAGCGCTTCCTGACCCCGGAACTGGTGAGCGACGACGTATTCCGCGCGGCGTTCGCGGCGCTGGCGGGGACCCCGCCCTTGCCGGCATGAGCGGTGCGCCTTCCCCCGAGCAGGCCCCGTCGGACCGTCGCTCGCTGCAAGGTGCGAAGCGCGATCAAGGCTACGCGTCGAACAGATCCCCGGTCGCCTCCAGCACCTCGCGGGCGAGGGCGCGGTTGACGGGACGGCCCTGTTCGGCGGCGGCCTCATCGAGCCGGGCGACCACGGCGCGGGCGGCGGCGACCGACCGTTCCATCCGGCGCAGCAGGAATTCGTAGAGGTCCGGGGCGGCGCGGATATGCTTTTCGCGCAGCAGGGCTTCAAGCACGGCGATCAGCAGGGCGTCGTCCGGCGGGCCGATCTCGGCCACGGTCAGGGCGTTCAGCCGCGAGCGCAGGTCGGGCAGGGCGGCGGGCCAGCTCGACGGACGGGTGCGGGCGGTGAGC
>DAORNX010000129.1:6134-6392 GCA_035441225.1 Caulobacter sp. | reverse complement strand
CGCTGCCGCGCCGGTGCTGGCGCCAAACAGGCCGACCGGAAGGGCGGCCAGGTCGGGCCGCGCCCGGGCCCAGTCGATCGCGCTGACCAGACGGCCGGCCAGCAGATCGATATCGAACACATTGGACCGGTCGTCGGCCTCCTCCTCGGTCAGGAGGTCAAACAGCAGCGTGGCCAGGCCCGCGTCGCACAGGGACCCGGCGACCTCCTGATTGCGCGGGCTCAGCCGGCTGGAGCCCGACCCATGGGCGAAGATCAC
>DAORNX010000129.1:0-6117 GCA_035441225.1 Caulobacter sp. | reverse complement strand
TCAGGTCGCCGGCCAGACGCCAGGGTCCGATCGAGACCGGGGAAACCGTCTGCTGCTGGTCCATGCGCGGAGCTCACGGCTGTCGAGCCGACACCCTCGGTCGACGGCGCCCCGCGCGCCTTGACGAGGGTCAAGGCGGCCCGATGGCCGCCGGAGGGCGCGCCGGACATCTGTCCCCCTGGCGCATGAACCCGGACGCCCTGCGACGCCACGACCCCCGTTTCGGGGCGCCGGCGCGGCCCTCGCGCGGTCAACGGGTGATCTATTTCAAGGCAGGCGCCGCGCCGACGTTGCCAATGCCGAAGTGTTGGCGCCGTGGCCCTGGGGGGATTCTTGACGCATCTCGATTCCCTGCTCGAAGGGGTGCCTGGCCGACGTCTCCACATGGCGCGCGGCCAGGTCATCTATGACGAGGGCGAACCACCCGGCGTCATGTATCGGCTCGAGGCCGGCTGCGTGCGGCTGCAGGTGAACGGTGAGGATGGCGATCGGCAGATCGTCGCCTTCCTGTTTCCCGGCGAGTTGTTCGGCTTTTGTCTCGACCGACGCAGCACCTCGGCCGAGGCCGTGTCGGAGGTCGAGGTCACCCGGTTCATGACCCGCATGGTGCTGGAGAAGAGCGTCGCGCGACCTGACGTCGTGGTCGAGTTGATCAACCGATCAAACGCCCTGTTTGGCGTCCTGGCCCATCACGTCGAGAAGATCACTCACCTGCCGGCCCACGAGCGGCTGATCTGGTTCTTCAACTGGCTGCTGCGGCATGCCGACGACGCGCGCGCCCCCGGGGTGATCGAGTTGCCGATGAACTATCGCGACATCGCCGACTTTCTCAGCCTCAAGCCCGAGACCCTGAGCCGCGCGCTCAAGCAGCTCGAAGACACCGGCTATCTCGTGCGGAGGGGTCAGAGAACGGTCGTGCTGCGCCAGGCGTGCGTGGCCCTGCCGCTGCGAGCCGGCGACCGGCTGGCGGCGACCCAGGCTGATTCGGCGACCGGCTGAGGTCGCCCACGCGCCGCGACGGCGTGTCGCGCGGCGGTTTGATCCCGGTCAACGCGGTTGCGCGGCCACCTGATAGACGGAACGGGCTTCGCGCGGCCGTCAGGCCGTCCGGAGCCGGTCCGGCGCCGGGCCATCCTTCCGTCTGTGCAACGCCGCCTGCCTTGCGGGCCCGCGACGTTCAGGGAGTGCGCGCCATGACAACCGGCCTTCCGGTGTTCGACACCACCGTCCAGGAAACCAACCGCTGGCTGGCCCGGGTGCAGGCCATGCTGCCGGCCAGCTCGCGGCAACAGGCCTACGCGGCCACACGGGCCGTGCTCCATGTGTTGCGGGATCGCCTGCCGATGGACGCGGTGCTGGGCCTGTCGGCCCAGATGCCGATGCTAATGCGCGGCCTGTTCCTCGAAGGCTGGCGTCCGGACGCGGGGCCGACCGCCATCCGGACGCCCGAGGCCTTCCGCGACGCCGTGGCCGACCGCCTGCCGGCGGGCTTCCCCCGGTCGGCCGAGGCGATCACCCCGGCCGTGTTCGCGGTGCTGGCTGACCGCATCGATCCGGGCGAGACGGACAAGCTGCGGCGCCACCTGCCCGAGTCCCTTCGCGCGCTCTGGCCGGCTGACCACCCTGTGGCCTGAGGCCGCCCGGCCCGGTTGAGAAAGATCAACGACGTCCAGCGCCGCCCGGCCGAAGGTCCGCTCCGTCAGCGAGGACCAGACATGCGCTACGTCGATCAGCATCCCCACGGGGGTTTCCGGATATTCGGCATCGAGATTCGCGTGCGGCTCAGCTGGCTGATCCTGGCCCTGCTGCTCGCCTGGTCGCTGGCCTCGGGCGCCTTCCCGGAGATCTACCAGGGCCTGCCGGGCAGGTCCTACTGGACCATGGCGGTGCTGGCCGTCGCCGGGCTGGGCCTGTCGATCATCCTGCACGAGCTGGCGCACAGCCTGGTGGCCCGGGCCTTCGGCCTGCCGATCGACCGCATTACCCTGTTCCTGCTGGGCGGCGTCGCCGAACTGCGCGAGGAGCCCCGCACCCCATGGTCCGAACTGCTGATGGCGGCGGCCGGACCGGCCTTCAGCGTCGTCTTCGGCCTGGCGCTGGGCGTCCTGTCACGCGGGGTCCCGCCCGAGACCGACACCCTGGGCCTGGCGGCGGCGCTGGACTTCCTGGCCAGCGTCAATCTGGTGCTGGCGGCGTTCAACATGGCGCCCGCCTTTCCCATGGACGGCGGCCGGGTGTTGCGGGCCGTGATCTGGCTGGTCACCGGCAATCCGGCCCGGGCCACCCGCATCGCCGCGGCCATCGGCGGCTTCCTGGCCCTGGCCCTGATACTGGCCGGCGTGGCCCTGGCGCTGACCGGCCAGATCGCCGCCGGCCTGTGGTGGGTGCTGATCGGCCTGTTCCTGCGCACGGCGGCCCATGCCTCGGTGTCGGACCTTCTGGCGCAGCGGCTGCTGACCGGCGTTCCGGTGCGCGAGGTGATGGCCCTGGGAGCCGGTCCGCTGCCCGGACATATGACGGTCGCCGAGTTCGTCCGTCGCCAGGCCTACGCCCCGCCCCAGTCGCTGCGGGCGGTCGTGAAGGACGGCGTGGCGGTGGGCGTGATCGAGGCTGCCGACGTGCTGGCCACGCCCCGCCAGACCTGGCCCGATCGCACGCTGGCCCGGACCTGCCGCCCGATCGGCGAGGCCGTCGCGGTGGATGCCGATGCCGACGCCTTCGCCGTGTTCGAGCGGATGAAGCGCGACCGCCGGCTGCGGCTGCTGGTTCTGCTGCGGGACAGGCCGGTCGGGGTGCTGTCGCTGCAGGATCTGATGCAGCGACTGGAGCTGGCCCGGCGGTTCGAAACCGATGACGCGCCCGGCCGCTCGACGCGGCCCGGCATGGCGGCTTCGACATCAGGCGCTTCGGGGAAGAACTGGCTGGGGAACTAGGACTCGAACCTAGAATGACGGTACCAAAAACCGCTGTGTTACCATTACACCATTCCCCAGCAGGAACGGCGGGGCTCCGGGGAGCCGGGCGTCGCGAGGCGCGTCAGATAGCGCAGGCTAGGACGCGATGCAACGGCGCGTGAAGGCTTTCTGATGGCCGCTTGCGGAGCTTCAGACTCGCCTCTATAAGCCGCGTCCTTACGTCGGAGTGTAGCTCAGTCTGGTAGAGCACCGTCTTCGGGAGGCGGGGGTCGAAGGTTCGAATCCTTTCACTCCGACCATTATTCCCGCGCCCCGCGAAATCCTTTCTCAAGAGCCGATTTCGCGGGGAGTGTGACCCCGTGTTCATTTGACGCAAACGCGGACCCATATAAGCGTGGGCGAGTTTTCCATCCGGGGTCCCCGATGAAGCAGTTCCTCCTGACCATGGCCGGCGTGTTCGCGGGCCTGGTGTTGTTCTTCGTGCTCATTCCCTTTCTGGTCATCGGGTCGATGATCGGCGCGGCCAGCGCGCCGAAGGACACCACCCCGGCCCAGGCGGTTCTGGAGCTCGACCTGCGCGGCGGGATCACCGACCAGGATCCGCACAATCCGTTCGCCGCCTTCGGCGGATCGGGCCTGTCGGTGGTCTCGGTGATCGAAACGCTGCGGCACGCCGAGAAGGACGGCAAGGTCAAGGCGGTGTTCGTGCGCCTGCCGGAAGGCGGCATGCCGCCGGCCGCGGCCGACGAGCTGCGTTCGGCCTTCCTGCACTTCCGCCGGGCCGGCAAGCCGATCTGGGCTCACAGCCAGGGCCTGTATCCGTCCGGGGTGATCACCTCGACCTACATGCTGGGCGCCGCGACCGACGCCCTGTGGATGCAGCCCGACAGCTCCTTCCAGGCCGTCGGTCTGGCGACCGAGGACCTGTTCTTCAAGCGCTTCTTCGACAAGTACGGCGTCAAGGCCGAGTACGAGCAGCGCATGGAGTACAAGAACGCCGTCAATCCGTATCTCTACAGCGACTACACCGCCGCCCACCGCGAGTCGGAGACGGCCTGGATGGGCTCGATCTACCGCACCGGCGTGCTCACCGCGGCGATCGACCGCAAGAAGGAGCCGGTGGCCTTCGTGCGGATGATCGAGGCCGGGCCCTATTCGGCGCAGGACGCCGCCGCCCGCGGGCTGATCGACCGTGTCGGCCAGGTGCGCGAGGCGTCGGACGCCCTCATCGCCCGCGTCGGCGGCAAGGCCAAGCTGGTCGATTTCGAGGACTACATGGGCCACGCCCTGCGCGCCGAACGGACGAGCGGCGCCCTGGGCGGCAAGCCGGTGATCGCGGTGATTGGCGCCGAGGGCCCGATCATGACCGGCCGCGGCGGATCCGGGAATCCGTTCTCCGGCGATGAGACCGTCTGGTCCGATGACGTGGCCGAGTCGTTCTACGACGCGATCGAGAACAAGGACGTGAAGGCGATCGTCTTCCGCGTTTCCTCCCCCGGCGGGTCGGACACGGCCTCCGAACAGATCCTGTCGGCCGTCAAGGCGGCCCGCAAGGCCGGCAAGCCGGTGGTCGTCAGCATGGGAACCTATGCGGCGTCCGGCGGCTACTGGATCAGCTCCCAGGCCAACGAAATCGTCGCCCAGCCGACCACCCTGACCGGCTCGATCGGCGTCTACGGCGGCAAGTTCGCCCTCGGCGAGGCGCTGGCCCGGTTCGGCATCGACGTGCGGTCCACGGCCGTCGGCGGCGACTACGCCAGCACCTTCGGCACGGCCAGCAGCTTCACCCCCGACCAGCGGGTCGCGTTCGCCCGGTGGATGGACCATATCTACGACGGGTTCATCACCCGGGTTTCCGAGGGTCGCAAGCTGTCGCCCGACCGGGTCCGGCAGATCGCCAAGGGACGGGTCTGGACCGGGGTCCAGGCGCGCCAGCTGCAGCTGGTCGACCAGCTGGGCGGCTACTATGACGCCATCGACCGGGCCAAGGCCCTGGCCGGCGTAAAGGGCGAGGTGCGCATCCGCCACATCGACGCCGCCGGCTCGCCGTTCGAGGCCTTCGAGAAGCTGTTCGGGGTCAGCTCGACCTCGCTGCGGACCCTCGCGGCGGCCGGCTGGGTGCTGGGCGATCCCCGCGCCGCGGCGGTCCTCGACGAGCTGGCGACCGCGCGCCTGCGGTCCAGCCCGTCCGGCGCCGCCGTGCTGGCCCCGACGCCGGTGCGCTAAGGCCAACCGGCATTCACCGATTGTCCCCGCGAAGGCGGGGACCCAAGCCCTGATGGCCGCCTAAACGGCGCGTCAGGACCCGAAACACCGCTTGGGTTCCCGCCTTCGCGGGAACAATCGGAGCCCCTGGCAGCTCCCGCGCGCGATGTCGACTGGCCCTAACCCGCGTCGACCTCGTCGGCCGAGAGTACGCCGCCGGCCACCAGGATGTCGGTCAGCGGCCTGAGGCGGTCGCCATAGCGCTTCCAGCGGCCGACCGAACTGGCGTAGACCTGCCGGCGGACCTGGACCGCGCTGGCGGTGGACACCGGGGCCGCGTTCTCGTGGAAGGCCAGCACCCGGTCGTCCCAGGGCAGGCCCAGCCAGTCCAGCAGGGCCCGGCTCTGGCCTTCCTGATCGGACACAACGTCCTCGTAGGTCACCTCACGGAAGCGGTCGGCCGGCAGCGTCGCCCGCCAGTGCGCCACCAGGGCGTCGAAGGCCAGATAGAACCGCGCCGTCGCCTCGAGCGAATAGACCCAGTCGTAATAGGCGGAGCCCGTGGTGAACCGCTGGCGATAGACCGCCAGGCAACTGTCGACCGGATGCCGGCGAAGGCAGACCATCCGCGCCTGCGGCAAGGCCGCGTGGATCAGGCCGCCAAAGAGGAAGTTCAGCGGCGTCTTGTCGGTGAACCGGCTCCCGCCCGGATGACGGGCCCGGATCGCCTCGACATAGGCGGCCCCGAGGTTCGACAGGTCCCCCGGTGGAACCGCCCGCAGGGTCGGGCCGTCGATCAGTTCCCGCGTGGGCGCCCCGGCGAAGCGACGGACGAGACCGGCGAAGTCCATCGGCTCGCCCGTGGAGATGACGTCCGGGTGGCTGGTAATGATCCGTTCGACCAGGGTGGTGCCACTGCGCGGCAGGCCGAAGACGAAGATCGGCGCGGCTGAGCCGTGACCCGGCGCCCCGCCCGCGGGCCGCGGCGCTGTGGCCC
>DAORNX010000128.1:0-6395 GCA_035441225.1 Caulobacter sp. | reverse complement strand
CTACGGCCGGCCGGCCAGCCGCACCCATGCGTTGCAGATCGGGATCAGCCGGGCGCTCTATCTGGACGAGACGACGCTGGAGCCCACCGCGGGGCTCGCGACGCTGACGGCGGACATCGGCAGGCTGGCGCTGGCGCTTGCGTCGGCCTGGCCCGCGCTACGCCCGGCCTGAGGCTTTGGACTTCAAAAAGCGGTTCAATCACCTTCGGAGATACGAGCATGAAGTCTATCGCAGCGGTGATCGCGCTGGCCCTGCTTCTCTCCACGAGAGCTGAAGCCAGCGAACTAAAGGGACCCGGGCGATTTTGCGGCTATTCCCCCATAATCGACCTGTTGTCGGGCGAGAAAATCACGACGCTCGAGGGCGGCATACATGGCGGAAAGTTTCGATGGGAGGGCAGCTTTGGCGTGCTCGAGGTTTACGGGATCGGCTGGGCGAGCCGCCCGACTGGAACCCTGATCGAAGTTCGGAAGGGAAGAAGGCCGGCCAGGTTTGCCGAGCGCTCGGTCAAGGATCGCTACGAAGTCGCCATCTGGAATGGCGCCCACGGGGCTGCCTATATCAGCTCAGCGACACCTTTCAGCCGCGACCAATTGAAGGCCGTAAGGCGAGTAAGGCTGTTCGAGGAAGGGCAAATCCCTTCGGGCTGCGATCTGCGGACCGTTTTCTCTTGGGAATAGACGCTTGAGCGCACTGTCCCCCCAAGGCCCCGGGCCAAAAAAAAGCGGCGGCCGAAGCCGCCGCAGTTCAATAGGGAGGAAACGCCCAGGAAGGGCAGAGGGGCCGGAGCCGCCTCACAACTCCAATTTAGTGTGCGCCGCACAATTGGCAAGGACAATTCATGCGAGATGATGCGATTCTCGCGTGACGACCCTTCGGAAACTCCTGTTCCCTTGGGGCATTCTTGCCAAACCCGCCTCATTGTGCGATGCACAATGCGCGAGCGCCGGGCGCCTCAATTCACTCTTTGGTGAATAAAAACAGCCGTTTGCCGGCGCCCCGTTCCGCGTCACTCCCCCGGGGTGGCTAAACCCGGCCGGCTCGCGTACAAGCGCGCGCCTTCCGCTCCCGCCCGTCCGTTTCCGAAAAAGTCGTCCCATGTCCCTGCGCAATATCGCCATCATCGCCCACGTCGACCATGGCAAGACCACCCTGGTCGACCAGCTGCTGGCCCAGTCGGGCGTGTTCCGCGCCAACGAGGCGACCACCGAGCGCGCCATGGACTCCAACGACCAGGAGCGCGAGCGCGGCATCACCATCCTGGCCAAATGCACCAGCGTGCTGTGGCACGGCGAGGCCGGCGACACGCGGATCAACATCATCGACACCCCCGGCCACGCCGACTTCGGCGGCGAGGTCGAGCGGATCCTCGGCATGGTCGACGGCTGCGTGCTGCTGGTCGACGCCGAGGAAGGCGTCATGCCGCAGACCAAGTTCGTGCTCGGCAAGGCGCTGAAGATGGGCCTCAAGCCGATCGTCTGCCTCAACAAGGTCGACCGGCCGCACGCCGATCCCGACCGCGTGCTGAACGACGCCTTCGACCTGTTCGCCATCATGGGCGCCACCGACGAGCAGCTCGACTTCCCGCACATCTACGCCAGCGGCAAGAACGGCTGGGCCACGCTCGACATGGCCAGGCCGAACGACACCCTGGCCCCGCTGTTCGACCTGATCGTCAAGCACGTCCCCAGCCCGAAGGCCGAGGCGCGCAAGGCCGAGCCGTTCCAGATGCTGTCGGTGCTGATCGAGAGCGATCCGTTCCTCGGCCGCCTGCTGACCGGCCGCATCGAGGCCGGCAAGGCCGTTCCCGGCATGGCCATAAAGGCCCTGTCGCGCGACGGCAAGGAGATCGAGCGCGGCCGCATCACCAAGGTGCTGGCCTTCCGCGGCCTCAAGCGCCAGCCCGTCGACGAGGGCGCTGAGGCCGGCGACATCGTCGCCATCGCCGGCCTTTCCAAGGCCACCGTGGCCGACACCCTGTGCGCCCTGGAGGTCAGCGAGGCGCTCCCCGCCCAGCCGATCGACCCGCCGACCATCTCGATGACCGTTTCGGTCAACGACAGCCCGCTGGCCGGCCGCGAGGGCGACAAGGTGCAGAGTCGGGTGATCCGCGACCGCCTGCTCAAGGAGGCCGAGAGCAACGTGGCCATCAAGGTCAGCGAAACGGCCGAGCGCGACGCCTACGAGGTCGCCGGCCGCGGCGAGCTGCAGCTGGGCGTGCTGATCGAAAGCATGCGCCGCGAGGGCTTCGAGGTCTCGATCAGCCGCCCGCGCGTGGTGTTCCAGACTGACCCGGAGACCGGCGCCCGCCTGGAGCCGATGGAAGACATCGTCATCGACGTCGACGACGAGTTCAGCGGCATCGTCATCGAGAAGCTCAGCGCCCGCAAGGCCGAGCTCAAGGACATGGGCCCCTCCGGCGGCGGCAAGACCCGCCTGCAGCTGGTCGCCCCCTCGCGCAGCCTGATCGGCTACCAGGGCGAGTTCCTCACCGACACCCGCGGCTCGGGCGTGCTGAACCGCGTGTTCAGTCACTACGAGCCCTACAAGGGCCCGATCGAGCAGCAGCGCAAGGGCGTGCTGATCTCCAACTCCGACGGCGAGACGGCGGCCTACGCCCTGTGGAACCTCGAGGAGCGCGGCGTGATGTTCGTCGGCGGCGGCGAGAAGACCTACCAGGGCATGATCATCGGCGAGAACGCGCGGTCCGACGACCTCGACGTCAACCCGATGAAGGCCAAGCAGCTGACCAACGTGCGCGCCAGCGGCAAGGACGAAGCCATCCGCCTGACCCCCCCGCGCCGCCCGACCCTGGAACAGGCCATCGCCTACATCCAGGAAGACGAGCTGGTCGAGGTGACGCCGAAGAACATCCGGTTGCGGAAGAAGGTGCTGAACCCGAGCTTCCGGAAGCGGCGCGTGAAGGACGAGTAGGGGTTTCAGGGCCTTCCGAAACAGGGAGGCCGTGGGGCTAACGATTGAAGCGGGGCGCAGAGATGCGGCCCGCCTTTTTCGTTTGGAAGGTGAACAAGAAGGGCCTGCCCTTCATTTGCCGCTGATCCTGTCTAGGACCGACTCTGATTCGAAGCTGACCTTCGTAAGGCCTGCTTTCAGATGTTAGTTCTTGGACCTCTTCCGGCGCACCATTCGTTAGTGCGCAATTAAGCAAACTCCCGAAGCCTCGCCTTGAGGAGAGATCATGGCAGAGACCTCTATTGAGTGGACCGATGCGACTTGGAACCCGGTTGCCGGTTGCACGATCCTGACGGCCGGCTGCACCAACTGCTACGCGATGCGCATGGCCGCCCGGCTTGAGGCAATGGGAGTTCCAAAGTACGCGGGCCTGACGCGAAAGAGCGGTGAGCGCTACTTATGGACCGGCGCGATCTCGCTCGACGAGGCCACCTTGGACGCGCCGAAGGCTTGGCGTAAGCCTCGGTTGATCTTCGTCAACTCAATGTCCGACCTGTTTCAAGAGGCCGTTCCGGTCGAATTCATACGGCGGGTCTGGGACACCATGGCCAAGACGCCGCAACACACCTACCAGGTGCTCACGAAGCGCCCGGATCGCATGGCGCGGATCACGCCTGACTTACCACTTCTCCCAAACGTCTGGCTCGGCACGAGTGTCGAGAACGCAGCCGTTCTGGACCGACTTGACCATTTGCGGGCTACGCCAGCGGCCGTCAGGTTCGTGTCGTTCGAGCCACTAATCGGTTCAGTTGCGGGCGGCGACCTACAGGGAATCCACTGGGCCATCATCGGCGGGGAAAGCGGGCCTCGCGCCCGACCGATGCTCGAGGAATGGGTCGACGAAATACATGAGATGGCCGAGGACGCTGGCGTCACGTTCTTCTTCAAGCAATGGGGCGGCCGGAACAAGAAGGCGGCCGGGCGGACCTACCGCGGTCGGCATTGGGACGCGCTCCCGACGGTGACCGCCTAACGCTTCGTTCGCGCCTGCACGAGAATATGTTGGGCGATGGGCCTTGCCACTTTGGCGGCTGCCGGGCTCGGGTTCGACATGGCGAAGAACAGGGAGAACATGGGCGCGTTGCGGTCGTTCTTCAGGCGTAGCGGTTCCAGCACCATGGGGAAAAGGCTCCTGAGGCGCTGTAGGACGAACGCTTCCATGCGATCCAAGCTAGCCGTTCGTCTCGTCGCCTCGGGTTCTACGTCTGAGAGGAGACTCCGCTGACGATCTTCTTCATACCAAGCGTTCTCCCAATCTGAAGTACCGAGCATCCGCGTCAGGGCGGCACGCTTCTTCTCGTCCAGAGCGGACCCCTTGTGGGTCGCCTGCCTGTAAAGGCCGGAGAGCGATACGAGGTACCAAAGGTCGATGGCCTCGGTGCGACGGATCGCTTCTAGCGTCCGCCACTCAACGTTCATCCCGTACGGATCGAGAAACATCACCGCACGCGTCTTCTTCCAGTTGACGGTCTGGATGTGATCCTGGATCGCCCTGTTGGCGTCTCCGCGCACGACGAAGGTCTCCCTCGAGGAGTATGGGGCCTCAGAGCAGAGCGTCTCCAAGGCAACAGCGTGGCGCTTCTTCTGCTCCATGAAGATGCAGCGGTGGAATTGGGGCGTCGTGTCGAGCGCGATCCGCGCCGATCCCCGTCGGCGCTCGATCCGCCCCTCTACAGGCTCGCTTATGAGGTCGCCGCTCGATCCTGAAAGTCGAACCGTTCGCTCGCCCGTTCCGGCAAATGCGTCGAAATACCAGCGCTGAAAGAAGGGCTGTTTGGAGAGGGCCATGTTGTACCGGTGCAGGTACTCCGCAACCACGGAGAGCTTGAGGTCGGTTAGCCCGCTGCCGAATTCGTGGTCGCCGATACTTTCCACGCGATACTCCCAGATCCGTTTAGCTCGCCGGCATGCAGAGAACCCTGATTTGTTGCGGGGGCCAAATAAGTGAGCAAGGGTTGTCTCTCTGTGCCCCACCACCCCCTTCATCTCATGCCGAGACGATCGCCGGGCGATCCGGGTTGCTCAAGGGCGCTTCGCGTCGCCGGAGGCGATGGCCCGGAGCCCCCCCCCTTGACCAACCCGGCTCGTCCGGCAGGCTGGCCTGCATGAGATCGAAGGGTCTCTCCCTTCCCCCTGGAGGGGGGGAAGGGTCGGGGATGGGGGTGGCGGCGGCGGGGCAATCCACGCTTCACGTCATCCTGAGCAGGCCCGAAGGGCCGTGTCGAAGGACGCACGAACAGATTGCGTGGTTCGACACGCACCCTGCGGGTGCTGCTCACCATGACGTCTTTCAGGCTGGCGGCATCCACCGCCACCCCCATCCGGCCTGCGCCGCAGGCCACCTTCCCCCCTCCAGGGGGAAGGGTAGCCCGCTGAGCCCCCACACTGGCTTTTCCACAGGTCTTCCTGTATGAGCCCGCGCTCACTTGCAGATAAAACGCTGACACAGCCCCTCGCCGTGGCGAGACCCCGGGGCATCCGACGCGTTTTCGCAACCGTCAGGATCTACCCCGAAATGACCTTTTTGTCCGTGAACCCCGCGATCGATCGCGCCCTCGTCGACCAGGGCTATCTCGAACCCACCCCCGTGCAGCTGGCCGTGCTGGAGGCCGAGGCCGAGGGGCGCGACCTGCTGGTGTCGGCCCAGACCGGCTCGGGCAAGACCGTGGCCTTCGGCATGGCCATGGCCCCGACCCTGCTGGGCGAGGCCGAGCGGTTCGGCGAGACCGGCGCGCCGGTGGCCCTGATCATCGCCCCGACCCGCGAGCTGGCCCTGCAGGTCAGCCGCGAGCTGACCTGGCTCTACGCCCGCACCGGCGCGGTCGTCGTCTCCTGCGTCGGCGGCATGGACGCCCGCAGCGAGCAGCGCGCGCTGAACCGCGGCTGCCACATCGTGGTCGGTACGCCGGGCCGCCTGCGCGACCACCTCGAGCGCGGCCACCTCGACCTGTCGGCCCTCAAGGTCGCGGTGCTCGACGAGGCCGACGAGATGCTCGATCTCGGCTTCCGCGAGGACCTCGAGTTCATCCTCGAGGCGACGCCGGAAGATCGGCGGACGCTGCTGTTCTCGGCGACCATCGCCCGGGACATCGCCGCCCTGGCCCGCACCTACCAGCGGGACGCCGTGCGCATCGACACCACCACCCGCAACGCGCCGCACGGCGACATCGAGTACCGCGCCATCCGCATCGCGCCGAACGAGATCGAGCATGCGGTGGTCAATGTGCTGCGCCACTTCGACGCCGGCGGGGCGCTGGTGTTCTGCGCCACCCGCGACGCGGTGCGCCACCTGCACTCCAGCCTGCGCGAGCGCGGCTTCTCGGTGGTCGGGCTGTCGGGCGAGATGGGCCAGCGGGAGCGCAACGACGCCCTGCAGTCGCTGCGCGACCGCCACGCCCGCGTCTGCGTCGCCACCGACGTG
>DAORNX010000127.1:0-6395 GCA_035441225.1 Caulobacter sp. | reverse complement strand
CCTCGACCAGGCCCGCCCGGTCGGCCACCTCGATCGGCGCGACGCCCTGGGCGCGGGCCTTGGCGGCGGTTTCCGGCGTGCGGACAACGGCCGTGACGGTCCAGCCTTCGCCCCGCAGCCGCCGGGCCAGCGCCTGGCCGGTGAAGCCGTAGCCGAAGACGAGGAGGTGGTTCATCGACCCCCCTCCCACCTTCCCCCGCCGGGAGAAGGACAGGCGCTCACAGCAGCTTTTCGATCGCCGCCCGCGCCGCGTCGGCCAGGTCCGGCCGCTTCAGCGCGAACGCCACATTGGCCCGGAGCAGGCCGATCTTGTCGCCGCAGTCGTAGGTTGTTCCGTCGTATTCCAGCGCGTGGAAGCTCTCGACGGCCATCAACCGGGCCATGGCGTCGGTCAGCTGGATCTCTCCGCCGGCGCCCTTCTGCTGGGCGGCCAGCAAGCTGAAGATCTCGGGCTGCAGGATGTAGCGGCCGGAAATGAACAGGTTCGAGGGTTCGGTTCCCGGGGCCGGCTTCTCGACCATGCCGGTCATGCGGTTCAGGCGGCCGTCGCCGGCCTCGAGGGCCACGATGCCGTACTTGTGCGCCTCGCCGGGGGGGCAGGGCTCGACGGCGATGATGTTGCCGCCGACCGTGTTGTAGGCCTCGACCGCCTGCTTCAGGGCCGGAACCCCGGCGTCCATCAGCATGTCGGGCAGCATGACGGCGAACGGCTCGTCGCCGATCACGTCGCGGGCGCACCAGACGGCGTGGCCCAGGCCCAGCGGGGCCATCTGGCGCACGAAGCTCATCTCGCCCGGGCGGGGCAGCTCGCCCCGGATGTCGGCCAGCATGTCGAGCTTGCCCTTGGCCTCCAGCTGGCTCTCCAGCTCGATGTGGTGATCGAAATAGTCCTCGATGGCGCCCTTGCCGCGGCCGGTGACGAACACGAAGTGCTCGATCCCGGCGGCCCGGCCCTCGGCGATGATGTAGGACAGGATCGGCCGGTCGACGACGTTGAGCATCTCCTTGGGCGTGGTCTTGGCGCCGGGCAGCACGCGGGTGCCGAGGCCGGCGACGGGGAGGACGGCTTTGCGAACGGGTTTCATGGGCGGGAGGTCTACTCGACGGTCACGGATTTGGCGAGGTTGCGGGGCTGATCGACATCGGCCCCTTTCAGGACAGCTACGTGATAGGCGAGCAACTGGATTGGCGCGGCCATGACGAGGGCGGAAATCAGCGGGTCGCTGGCGGGGGCGGTCATCACCACCTTGGCTCCGGCGGGGGCGTGTTTCGCGCCGTCGGGGTCGGTGATGAACACCACCTGGCCGCCGCGGGCCATCACCTCGCTCATGTTGCTGGCCGACTTTTCGAAATAGCTGTCGAACGGCGCCAGGATGATGATCGGCATGTGCTCGTCGACCAGCGCGATCGGTCCGTGCTTCAGTTCGCCCGCAGCATAACCTTCTGCATGGATATAGCTGATTTCCTTGAGCTTCAGGGCGCCTTCCAAAGCCAACGCCGACATTGGCCCGCGACCGAGATAGAGCACGTCGCGAGCCTTGGCCACGTCGACGGCCACGGTCCGCACCGCCTCTTCCAGCCCGATTGACTCGGCGATCAGCCGGGGCGCCTCGAGCAGCACCCGCACCAGCCTCTGCTCCTCGTCGGCGTCGATCCGGCCCCGCGCCCGGGCGGCGGCCACGGCCAGGGCGGTCAGCACGCTGACCTGGGCGGTGAAGGCCTTGGTCGAGGCCACGCCGATCTCCGGGCCGCAGTGGATCGGCCAGACCACGTCGACCTCGCGGGCCATGGTCGATTCCTGCGCGTTGACCACGGCCGCCGTCTTCATGCCCCTGGCCTTGCAGTGGCGCAGGGCGGCCAGGGTGTCTGCGGTCTCGCCCGACTGCGACATGGCGATCGCCAGGGCGCCCGGGCGCAAGGCCGGTTCGCGGTAGCGGAACTCCGAGGCGATCTCCACGTCCACCGGCAGGTCGGCGAGTTTCTCGATCAGATACTTGCCGACCACCCCGGCGATGTAGGAGGTGCCGCAGGCGACGATCTGGATCCGCTCCAGCGCGGCCAGGTCGACGCCGCCGGGCATCGCCGTACGGCCCGCCACCGCGTCGATATAGGCGGCGATCGTGCGCTGGCAGCCCTCCGGCTGGTCATGGATCTCCTTTTCCATGAAGTGCCGGTAGTTGCCCTTCTCGACCAGGGCGGCGGAGGCGGAGACGATCTTCATCGGCCGGTCGACCGGCGTGCCGCGCTCGTCGAAGATCTCGGCCCGGTCGTGGTCGATGGCGACATAGTCGCCCTCTTCCAGATAGGTCACCCGGTTGGTGAACGGCCCGACCGCCAGGGCGTCTGACCCGAGGAACATCTCGCCGTCGCCCGTACCGACGACCAGCGGGCTGCCGCGCCGGGCGCCCATGATGAAATTGTCCTCGCCCTCGATCAGCACGGCCAGGGCGTAGGCGCCGGTCAGGCGGTCGAGCGACGACTTGAACGCCGCCAGCGGGGCCTGGCCCGCGGCCAGGCAGGAATCGATCAGCTGGGCGATGACCTCGGTGTCGGTGTCGCTTTCGAACGTCCGGCCGGCGGCCTGGAGCTCGGCCTTCAGCTCGGCGAAGTTCTCGATGATGCCGTTGTGCACCAGGGTCACCCGTCCGCCCGTCTGGGGGTGGGCGTTACGCTCGGACGGCGCGCCGTGGGTCGCCCAGCGGGTATGGCCGATGCCGACGGTGGCCGTCAGCGGCTGCTCGGCCAGCACGGCTTCCAGCGCGCGGATCTTGCCCTGGGCGCGTCGGCGCTGCACCAGCCCGCCGTGCTGAACGGCCACGCCGGCCGAGTCGTAACCGCGATACTCGAGCCGCTTGAGGCTTTCGAGAATGCGGTCCGTGACGGGCGCCTTGCCCACGATGCCGATGATGCCGCACATGCCGGTTTCGCCGTTTCCGTCCGAAGGGATATCAAGTCAGGAGAATTTTTATCGTGTCGGCGTTTAACATCGGCTGACCTGCGGGCCGCATAAAACCGCGTTGCAGACTATTGCGGCCCAGGAGACCGGGGACTTCCATGAGCAAGCGAACCTATTTCGGCACCGACGGCATTCGCGGCCAGGCCAACAGCCACCCGATGACCGCCGAGGTCGCCCTGCGCGTGGGGCTGGCCGCCGGCAAGCTGTTCCGCCGCAACCACGGCCGCCGCCATCTGGTGGTCATCGGCAAGGACACCCGCCTTTCGGGCTACATGATCGAGCCGGCCCTGGTCGCCGGCTTCACCAGCATGGGCATGGACGTGCGGCTGTTCGGCCCGCTGCCGACCCCCGCGGTGGCGATGATGACCCGATCGATGCGGGCCGACCTCGGCGTCATGATCAGCGCCTCGCACAACGCCTACACCGACAACGGCATCAAGCTGTTCGGGCCCGACGGCTACAAGCTCAGCGACGCGCGCGAGCTGGAGATCGAGGCCCATATGGACGAGGGCCTGCAGGAGGGTCTGGTCGCGCCCGGCGACCTGGGCCGCGTGCGGCGCGTCGATGACGCCCAGGCCCGCTATGTCGAGATCGCCAAGGCCAGCTTTCCGCGCCAGCTGAACCTCAACGGCCTGCGCGTGGTCATCGATTGCGCCAACGGCGCCGCCTACAAGGTCGCGCCCGAGGTGCTCTACGAACTGGGCGCCGAAGTGATCCCGGTGGGGGTCAGCCCCAACGGGGCCAACATCAATGCCGACTGCGGCTCAACCCATCCTGCGGCGATGATCGCCGCGGTGCGCGAGTATCGCGCCGACATCGGCATCGCCCTGGACGGTGATGCCGACCGGGTGGCGATCTGCGACGAGACAGGCCGGCTGGTCGACGGCGACCAGATCATGGCCATCATCGCCGGCGCCTGGGCGGCCGAGGACCGGCTCAGCGGCGGCGGGGTGGTCGCCACGGTGATGTCCAATCTCGGGCTCGAGCGGTTCCTGCGGGGGCGCGGCCTGACGCTGGAGCGCACGCCGGTCGGCGATCGCTACGTGATGGAGCGGATGCGTGGCGGCGGCTTCAATCTCGGCGGCGAGCAGTCGGGCCATGTCATCCTGTCGGACTACTCGACCACCGGCGACGGTCTGATGGCCGGCCTGCAGGTCTTGGCGGTGCTGGTCCAGGCGGGGAGGCCGATGAGCGCCCTGGCGCGGCAGTTCGAGCCGGTGCCCCAGCGGATGGAGAACGTCCGTTTCGCCAAGGGCGGCAAGCCGCTCGACAGCGACAGGGTCAAGGCCGCCATAGCCGAGGCCGAGACCAGGCTGAACGGCTCGGGCCGCGTGCTGGTCCGCGCCTCGGGCACCGAGCCGCTGATCCGGGTGATGGCCGAAGGCGACGACGAGGCGCTCGTCGCCGCCCTGGTCAGCGAGATCGCCGGGGCGGTGAAGGCGGCGGCCTAACCGTCGAACGGGTTCTCGACCTTCAGGCCAAGCGTTTCGAAATCGCGCACGTTTCGGGTGGCGACCGTTAGGCGGTGAACGATGGCTGTCGCCGCGATCATCGCGTCCATGGTCAGTCCCGGGGATCGACCACTCATGAGTTTGGCCCACTGACGAAAGACGGCGCCGTCAGCGACAAGAATGCGGTCGTCGTCGGCGAATGTGTCCAGCCAGGCTTCTATCTCGACGGCCTTTGCGGGATTGGCGCGTCGAGAGCGTTCAATACCGACCTGGATTTCGCCGACCGTCGCTGCTGAGATGAAGAAGTCCACCTGCTCGTGGCGGCTCATCCACGCCAGCACGCCGCCATGCGGTCGTGCCTTGCGCATTTCCGAGACGATATTGGTGTCCAGCAACCACACGATGGTCAGTCGTCCAGATCGACCGGGCGGGGCGTCAGGGTGGGGCGGGGTTCGAGCTCAAGGTCAAACCGAGGACCGTCGCCCAGTAGGATGTCTTTCAGCGAGGGCCGGGCGCTCCTTTGCAGGCGCTTCCACTCCTCGACAGGCACCAGCACGGCCGCGTCCTGGCCACGCAAGGTGACCATCTGCGGACCCTCGCTGAGGCTGGCGCGCAGCAGTTCGCTGAAACGAGCCTTGGCGTCCTGAACGGGCCAGTGCTTCATGATGATCTCCTGACTAGTCAGATAACTAGTCAGTATTGCGCTGGCCAGCAAGCACGATCGAGGCGTCAGCTTCCCGGGATCGGCAACCGCTCCATCACTTCCACGGACTCTCCGGGGAAGATCGAGAAGTGCGGGTGACCCTTGAACAGGGCCGCGGCGTCGGCGTGGCTTTCGGCCTTGACGATGACGTAGCCGGCCACGGCGTTACGGGTTTCGGTCACGCCGTCCTTCGCGGCCTTCAGGGTCTTGCCCAGGGGGCCGCCGGTGTCGACGATCACGGCGGCGTGCCGGGCCATCCAGGCGCCCCAGGCGGCCATGCCCTCGGCGATGGTCTCTTCGCTGAGATCGGCCGGCGAGGCCGCGTCGGCGGACATCGAACCCATGTACAGGGCGAGAAACGTCTTCATGGCTGTCTCCTTGTGTGCGTTTGCCGGCCGGTGGGCCGTCAGGCCGGCTCGTGTTCGCGGAACGTCGCCAGCTGGTCGGCCATCGCCTTGCGAAAGGCCGGGCGGTCCTCGCCGCGCTGGCGGTAGGCGTCGAGGCGGGGGAAATCCTTCAGGATTCCGCAGGCGACCAGTTCGCGCAGCACGGTGACCATGATGATGTCGGCGGCGGTGAACCGGCCCTCCAGCCAGTCCTTGTCGCCGAGCCACTTGCTCAGGGAGGTCAGCCGCTTCTCCAGGGCGCCTCGCGCCACCGGCCGGTAGCCTTCGACCCAGGGCTGGCCCGCATGGAAGGAATCAAGCGTCGCCAGGTTCTGGGCGAACGGCTCGACCGAGTTCAGGCCCGAGACGATCCAGGTGGTCACCCGCGCCAGCCCCGCCGGATCCTGCGGCGCCAGGGCCTCCGACTTGCCGGCGAGGTGGATCAGGATCGCGCCGGACTCGAAAATCTCGACCTCGTCGTCCCGCCAGGCCGGCACCTGGCCGAACGGCTGCCACTGGCGATAGGCCTCCGACGCCGTGGTCTCCGGCCCGATCAGTTCGACCGCGTAGGGCAGGCCGGCTTCCTCCAGCGCCCAGCGGATGCGCAGGTCGCGCACGAAGCCCTGGGCGAAGGGCGGAACCCATTTGAAAGCGGTGACGGTGGCGGTCATGAGTCTACTCCGGGACGCTACAGGAAGGCGGCGTGGCCGCGTCGGGCTTCGCCGCGGCCAGGGTCAGCAGGTCGCCGCGCAGACGGTCGGGATCGCCATCGGCGAGCCCGGCCTCCACCGCAGCGTGGGTGCGGGTCCAGATCGGCAGGGCGGCCGCCAGCCGCGCGTGGCCGGCCGGGGTCAGGACGACCCGGCGCACCCGGCTGTCGCCGGGGTCGACGCTGGTCT
>DAORNX010000126.1:0-6396 GCA_035441225.1 Caulobacter sp. | reverse complement strand
GTGGCGCGGGCGGCGATCAGGGTCGGCCCGCTCGACGCCGGGGGCATGTGGCGCTGCACGCCGAGGAAGGGGGCGATGCGGTCGATCGTGCGGCCGACGGCCGGAGCCGCGACCCAACCGCCGGTGCGGATGCCGCCCTTGGGTTCGTCCAGCAGGATCAACACGAAGTACCGGTCGGCCTCGACCGGTCCGTCGGTCGGAAACACCGCGGCGAAGGAGCCCACCTGTTTGTAGTGGCTGTAGCCCTTGACCGCCGGATCGTACTTCTCGCCGGTGCCGGTCTTGCCGCCGACCGACAGGCCGGGCGCGTCGGCCTTGCGGCCAGTGCCCTCGACCACGTTGCCGCGCATGATCTGCAGCATCGACAGGGTGGTCGCCTCGGAGACCACGCGCTCTCCCTGCGGCCGATAGCCGGGGGGCGCCTTGCGGATCGTCAGGGGGATCATCCGCCCGCCATTGAGGATGGCGCCCATCGCCTGGACCAGGGTCAGCGGTGACACGTTGATGCCGTGGCCGAACGAGACGCTGGCGATGTCGTCATCGTCCCACTTGCGCGGCGTCAGCGGCCGGGCGGATTCGACGAGCTCCACCTGGGCGCGGCGCGTAAGGCCGAAGGCCGAGAAATAGTGGGCCAGGCGGTCATTGCCGATGGCGTGCGCCAGCAGGGCGGTGCCGATGTTCGAGGAGTGGTTGAACACCTCGCGCAGGGTCAGGATGCGATTGGTGCCGTGATAGTCGTGGATGGTGCGATAGCCCATCTTCAGCGGCGCCCGGGCGTCGTAGGTCGAATCCGGGCTGGCCACGCGGGTGTCCAGGCCGATGGCCACGGTGAAGGCCTTGAACGTCGAGCCCATCTCGAAGACCGAGGCCGCCGCCCGGTTCAGCTTCTGGTCCGGCGTCGCCCGCTGCTGGAAGTTGGGATCGAAGTCGGGCCAGCTGGCGAGGGCCAGGATTTCGCCGGTGTGAACGTTGGTGACGATCCCCACGGCGCCGTTGGGGTGGAATTCACCGGCCGCCGCCGCCAGTTCCTCTTCCAGGGCCGCCTGGACGCGCACATCGACCGACAGGGCGACGGGCTTGCCCGCCGCGCCGGCCTTGAGGATTTCCGCCTGCAGGGCCCGTTCGGCCCCGGCGAGGCTTTCGCCACCCTTTTCGGTGTAGCCGATCAGATGGGCCGCCAGCGGACCGAGCGGATAGACCCGCCCCTCCTCCGGTTCGAAGATCACGCCGGGCAGCCCCAGGTCATGCACCCGGGCGCGCTCCGCGGGGGTCAGGCCGCCGATCAGGAAGGCGCGCTTCTTCGCGGCCAGCGCCCGGTCGACCTGCCGGGCGGTCAGCTGCGGCAGGGCGGCCAGCAGGGCCTGGCGGGTCTCGCGCTTGCTCCACACGTCCCGCGTCTCGAGCGACAGCGAATAGTGCACCAGGTTGACCGCCAGCAACCGGCCTTGCCGGTCAACCAGGTCGGCGCGCTCGGGGGCGCCCGCGATCGCGCCGCCGGACCGGCCGGTGTGGGCCAGCGTGGCCGACCAGACGGCGCCGCCGGCCATGACGGAGAACCCGACGGCGAAGACCGCCAGCACGATGAAGATCCGGATGCGGGTGTCATTCTCGGCCCGGCCATCGGCCTGGGCGCGCTCGAAGGCGTGCTCGACCCGCCAGACGCGTTCGATGATCCAGCGCCAGACCGGCGGATACCGATGCGGGGCGAGGTCGGCGATGCTCATGGGACAGCCACCGCCGCGGTCGAAACCGGCTGCACGGTTCTCGGCCGGTGGGCCGCGACCTGGGTCAGGGCATCGAAGGACGTCTCCTGCCGCGCCGCCACCGGGGCCATGGCCAGGTAGCCGCGCGCGAGGCACTCCAGCCGCTCGGGCTGCTCCAGGTGCGCCACCTCGGCCTCGAGCAGCCGGATGCGCTGGCGTTCCTTGCCGATGTCGGCCTCCACCCGGCCGATTTCGTTGCGTTCGCGGCCGGCGATGGTCTTGGCGAAATTGACCCCCACGGCGAGCACCAGGAGCGTCGCGGAGAACAGGATGTTCACGGTGCGAAAGCCGCGGATGCGATGGTTGATCACGGCGCTGATCACGCGGCGTCCCTCCAGGCCGGCGCTTCGGTGCGCACGCCGGCGCGCAACTTGGCGGAGCGGGCGCGCGGATTGACCGCCAGCTCCGCCTCGCCGGGCTCCATCGCGCCCTTGAACGGCAGGGTGAAGGTCGGCTCGGGCCCGCCCGCCACCGGCGGGGCGTGACGCGAACCGCCGGGCAGGTTGCCGGAGCGCGCGGTGAAGAAGGCCTTCACGATGCGGTCTTCTAGCGAATGGAAGGTTACGACCGCGAGCCGGCCGCCCGTTTTGAGGATCTTTTCGGCGCCGGCCAGGCCCGCCTCGAGCTCGGCCAGTTCCTCGTTGACCGCGATGCGCAAGGCCTGGAACACCTTGGTCGCCGGGTGGGTCTTGGCCCCGCGACGCCCGCCGAGGGCCTTCTCGACCACCTCGGCCAGGTCCAGCGTCCGTTCGAACGGCTGTGTCGCGCGGCGGCGCAGGATGAAGGAGGCGATCCGGCGGCTCTCGCGCTCCTCGCCATAGAGCCAGATGATCCGGGCCAGCTCGTCCTTCTCCAGCGTGTTGACGAGGTCGGCCGCGGTCGGCCCGCTGTCGCTCATGCGCATGTCCAGCGGACCGTCGCGCATGAAGGAAAAGCCGCGCTCGGCCTCGTCCAGCTGCATCGAGGACACGCCGATGTCGAGCGCGACGCCATCGACCGACGATGGCGCGAAATGCCGGTCCATCTCCGAGAAGCGCGCCTCCAGCAGCCGGAAGCGGCCGGTGGCCTCGAGGGGCGCGGCGAACCGCCGCGCGGTCGGGTCGCGGTCGAAGGCCACGACCTCGGCCCCGGAATCGAGAAAGGCGCGGGCATAGCCGCCCGCGCCGAAGGTGCCGTCCACGATGATCCGGCCCGGTCCGGGCCGCAGCACCCTGACGACCTCGTCGAGCAGGACGGAGCGATGGGGATCGCCGGTCATTCGGCCGCCCCCGACAGGCGCAGGCGCTGGGCCCCGCGCAGCTGCGCCAGGCCGGTGCGGGCGGTCTCGCGGGCGGCCGCGCGGTGGGCCTGGAAGGCCTCTCGCGGCCAGATCTGGAACCGGTCGCCCATGCCAACGACCGACACCCAGTCGGTCAGGCCGAACATGTCGCACAGGGCCGGCGGCAGGGTGATCCGTCCCGCGTCGTCGAAGGTCAGACGGGCCATACCGCCGTAGACGCTGGTTTCCAGCGCCGACCGCAGGCCGTCGCCGAAGGGCAACTCCTCGATCAGGGCGACGTAACGATCAAACAACGGCTTTCCGCCACCTTCCAGACAGTCGGCCTCGATGGAGGGAAAGCAGAACACGCCGTCAAACGGCTGGCCCACGGCGGCGCGAAATTCATGCGGCACAACGATGCGCCGCTTGCTGTCCAGCTGCTTCTCGAAGGTCGAGAGGAACACCGCGCCCAGCCCCTGGCCCGACGTCGCCAACCCCTTCCGGCGACAACAGTTGGGTTAACATGGGATGAAATGGGACGCAATGACACCTTGGCCATTTCTTCATAAAGACAACTATGTCGCAGGGGGACCGGTTAATCCCTGTAAACTATTCACAGAACATACACTGAACACGAGAATAACAGCGGGGATAACCCGGACAGCCGGTGTCAGGCCTGATGGGCAGGGGCGGATCAGACGGCCTGTAAGCCGGGTTCTGTGCCAACGCCCTTGCGGGCGCGCGACGATCATTCCTCTGGACCGCCCGTTGCCGGACGGTTCTCGCGACCAACCCGGACGCCTCGGGCCGGAAACGGCCCTGCCCGGCAGTATCCGTGGACACACCGGGCGCGGAATCCCTATTCGGTCTTGCTCCAGGCGGGGCTTGCCATGCCGTCCGTGTCGCCACGTCCGCGGTGGGCTCTTACCCCACCCTTTCACCCTTCCCGCCGCCGAAGCGGAGGAGGTTTGCTTTCTGTGGCGCTATCCCTCGGGTCACCCCGGGCGGGCGTTACCCGCCGCCTTGTCGCCGTGGAGCCCGGACTTTCCTCGACGCCGAAGCGCCGCGATCGCCCGGCCGTCTGATCCGGGCGAACACATGATCGCTGAGGGACGGAACGTCAATGCGTGGTTCGACGCGCGTCTCCGGCGCCGCTCACCATGACGTGGAGAATCGCCGTCTGAGCAAGTCATCCTGAGCCGCCGCGAAGCGGCGCGTCGAAGGACGCAGAGCCCCTACGCGGCCCGCAGCACCGCCATCAGCGTCGCCCGCGTTCGGCCGTCGGCGACGCCGTCCCAGCGGTGCGGGGACCAGTGGCGCTGGAAGGCCTGGACGATGTCCTTCGTCTGCGCATCGAACTGGCCCGACGGCGCGCAGTCGAAACCGAGGCGCGTGAGCCCGGCCTGAAGCGCGAAGACGCCGACGCCCTCCGCGCCTTCCGACAGCGGGTCGCCCGGCGCGGGATCGGCTTCGGCCCAGACGCCGTGGCCGGCCTCGGCCAGCGTCTTCCACGGAAACAGCTCGCCCGGATCCTGCTTGCGGCCGGGCGCGACGTCTGAATGGCCGAGGATGCGATTGTCGTCGATCGTCCAGCGGGTGCGGATGTCGCTCAGAAGCGCGATGACCGCCGCGATCTGCGCGTCGGGGAACAGGCGATAGCCGAACTCATGGCCCGGATTGACGATCTCGACGCCGATCGAGGCGTGGTTGACGCCCTGCTCGCCCTTCCAGAACGAGACGCCGGCGTGCCAGGCGCGGCGCTCCTCCGGCACGAGGCGGAAAATGCGGCCGTCTTCCTCGACCAGGTAGTGGGACGAGACCTTCGCCTCCGGGTCCCGGAGGCGCGCCAGCGCCGCCTCGCCGGTCTGCATGCCGGTGTAGTGCAGCACCAGCATGTCGGGGACCTTGTTGCGGGCGTCGAAGTTGGGCGACGGGGCGTCGATGAACTCCAGCGTCATTGCGCGCGGTTCCGGATGGCCATGAGCAGGGGCATCACGCGGTTGGGCCTCAGGGCGATGATCAGCACCCCTAGTAGCGCGAGGGCGGCGCCGATGGCCATCCGTCCGTCGAAGTGGTCGTGGGTGATCAGCACGCCCATGACGATGGTGAACAGCGGCGTCATGAGGGTCAGCGGCGAGATCAGCGTCGCCTCGTACTTCTGGATCAGCGCGTAGTAGAAGGTGTGGCCCAGCACCGAGACCACAATGGCGGAAAACACGACGGCGGCCAGGAAGTCCCAGCCGGCGTCGATGGCCGTCGACCACTGGTTCTGTTCGGTGAACGCGCTCAGCACGGCCAGCGGCCAGAATGACGAGAACCCGACCCAGGCCTGAAACTGCAGGGGCCTGATGCCCTCCATCTGCTTCATCATCACCGCGCCCAGCGAGCCGGCGAAGGCGGCGGCGGCGACCAGCCACAGGCCGAACGACATGCTCATGCCGGTCGGATGCCACATGACCACCACGGCGCCCGCCAGGGTCAGCGCCATGCCCAGGCCGCGACGCCAGCGCACCTGCTCGCCGAGCATCAGCATCGACAGCACCGTGGTGATCGGCACGCCCAGCTGGACGACGATCGACGCCGCCGACGGGCTGGCGGTCTTGAAGCCGATGAACAGCAGCGCGAAATTGCCGGCCCCCATCAGCATAGCGACGGTGACGATCCGCCAGGTCGGCCTGGGCCTCGGCCACAGCCATGGCAGCGTGACCAGCGCCACCAAGGCGAACCGGACCGTCGCATAGAACAGCGGCGGCACGCCCCACTGCGCCACGACGATCTTGCTGACGATGTTGTTGAACGCCCAGACGACGCAGACGAACAGGAGGATGCCGAAGTCGCGGAGGGCCATGGACGGGCTTTAGCCGCGTTTCGTGACGGAAAGCGATGAGAAATCCTACGGCGAGGTTCAGCCCTTGCGCCGTGTGAACCTCAGCGCCGTGCGCGTATCCGAGAACGAGCAGACCTTGTTGTCGACCAGGCCGACGGCCTTGGCGGCGGCCATGACCTCGACGTCGTTGACCTTCAGCAGTCTGCCCTTCAGTGACACGATCCACAGCGCGCCGCGCTCGGCGAGGGCGGGCGTCAACGCGCCGATCCGCGCGAGCGCCTCTGGATCGTCGGCGCCGTAGATCAGGATGTCCAGGCCGCTGAGGTCGTTCACCGGCGGCGCACGCGTGGCGAGCTCGGCGGCGAAGTCCGCGTCGTCGAGGCCCAAGACGGCGACGCGCATGCCCGGCTTCACGCCCAGCTTGTCGAGGCCGGCCCGGCGGGTTGGCGATGGCGTGCGCCCACTTGCCCGCCTGGGCCTCGCCCAGCGCGAACCGCCCGCCGCCGGCCAGCACCAGATCGCCGGCCTCGGCCGCGCTCCCCTTCAGG
>DAORNX010000125.1:0-6448 GCA_035441225.1 Caulobacter sp. | reverse complement strand
CGGGCGTCCGGTCTGGGGCAGCAGAAGGCGCGCGGCCTCGCGCAGCCGGCGGCGGGCGCGGTTGCGCACCACCGATCCGCCGACCCGCTTGGTTGCGGTGAAGCCGGCGCGAATGACGGGGTCGCCATCGGCGCGGTCGCGGCGCTGCACGACCACCGCGCCACGGGCGCACGACGGCGCCCGCGCGGCCGCGAGGAAATCGGGCCGCTTCTTCAGGCGTTCAAGGTTTGGCTTCTCGTCCAACTCGTCCCGGCCCCCTGCCCGAGGCAGATGGGGACGCGCGCGTCAAAGACTAGGCCGTCAGGCGCTTGCGGCCCTTGGCGCGACGACGCGCGACGATCTTCTGACCGCTCTTGGTGGCCATCCGCGTGCGGTAGCCGTGACGGCGCTTGCGCACGAGACGCGAGGGCTGAAAGGTCCGCTTGCTCACGGGTTAGCTCCGAAGTCTAAAAGGTCCAGGCGCGCCAGGCGGGACCCGTCGCGATGAGCGGGGGTGGATAGGGGAAGGGCGGGGCCGAGTCAAGCGAAGGGGCGTCCGACTACAGATCCGGCCGCAGGATGGCCTTGCCGACGACCTTGCGGTCGGCCAGCAGATCGAACGCCTCGCGCCAGCGTTCGAGCGGCAGTTCGGCGTGCACACGCGGGCGGATGACGCCCTCGGCGGCCAACTTCCAGACCGCGTCCATGTTCTCGCGGCCGCGATCGGGGAACTGGCGGCCATATTCCCCGGCGCGCACGCCGACCACCGAGAAGCCCTTGATCAGCGGCATGTTGACCGAGATCGTCGGAATCCGGCCCGAGGTGAAACCCACGACCAGCAGTCGGCCGTCGAAGGCGATGCAGCGGACGCTCTCGTCGAACACCTCGCCGCCGACCGGGTCGTAGATCACGTCGGCCTCGGCCCCGCCGGTGATCGCCCTGACCTTGTCGCGAAAGCCGCCGGTCACATTGACCACAGCGTCGGGCGCGTACGCGTCGGCGACGATCTTCAGCTTCTCGTCGGAGGCCGAGGCCGCGATGACCCGGGCGCCCAGGGCCCTGGCCAGGTCGACGGCGGCCAGACCGACCCCGCCGGCGGCCCCGTGCACCAGCACCCATTCGCCGGGTTCGATGCGCGCCCGGCGCACCAGGGCCACCCAGGCGGTCAGATAGGCGGCGCCGATGGCCGCGGCCTGCGAAAAGGTCAGGTTGTCCGGCTTTCGGCGGATGGTCGCCGCGGGCAGGGTGGCGAACGCGGCGAACCCGCCCAGCTTGGCCCCGCCGACCACCGCGTCGCCGACCGCGAAAGCCTCGACGCCCTCGCCCAGGGCGACGATCTCGCCGGCCAGCTCCATGCCGCCGACGAACGGCAGGGGCGGCTTGAGCTGGTACTCGCCCCTCGTCATCAACAGGTCGGGGAAGTTGACGCTGGCGGCCTTGACCGCGACCAGCACCTCGCCGGCGGCGGGCGATGGGACGGGGATGTCCTTGAGGGAGACGCCGGCGTAGTCCGGACCCAGGCTGTCGACGACCAGCGCGCGCATTGTCTTCTCCGGCTTCGCTCGGACTTGTGAGGCGTTTCCGCTGCGGGAGTCACGTCCGAAATCCCTTCTCCCGTAAGGGGCGAAGGAAAGGTCGGCTACTTCAACATCCCCTCGGCCGCCTGCCGGACGAAGCCGGCGATCTCGCGGCAGGCGGTGTCGGCGGCGGGGATCGCGCCGGTGAAGGCGGTAAAGCCGTGGGCCAGGCTGTCGTAGCAGCGATAGATCACCGGCACGCCGGCGTCCTTCAGCCGCTTGGCGTAGCATTCGCCCTGGTCGGTCAGCGGATCGAAGCCGGCGGTCACCACGATCGCCGGGGCCAGGCCCGACAGATCCTCGGTCTTGATCGGGGACAGCCGCGGGTCGGCGGGATCGGCGTCCGGACCCATGTAGTGACCCATGAACCAGTTCATGGTGTCACGCGACAGCGGGTAGGCGTCGGCGTAGGTGGTCATCGACTGGGTTTCACTGGCCACGTCCACGGCCGGATAGATGAGCAGCTGCAGGGCCGGCTGCGGCTCGCCCGCGCGCTTGAGGTCCTGGGCGATGATGGCGGCGAAGTTGCCGCCCATCGAGTCGCCGCCGATCGAGGCGACCCCCGGGGCCGCGCCGAACCGCGTGGCGTTGTCGCGCCCCCAGCGATAGGCCGCCAGCACGTCGTCGAGGCCGGCCGGGAAACGGTGCTCGGGCGCCAGCCGGTAATCGACGGACAGCACCGCCGTTCGCGCGATTCTGGCGAGCATGCCGCAGAAGGCGTCACAGGTCTCCAGATCGCCGATCACCCCGCCGCCGAAGTGGGCGAACACCATCAGCGGGGCCGCCGAATCCTGGTCGGCGGGACGATAGGCGCGCAGGCGGAGGGGGCCGCCCGGCCCCTCGATCGACAGGGCTTCGGTGCGCACGCCGGGCTCGGGTTTGCCGGCCATCATCGCCAGGCCGCCGGCGCTGGCCGCGCGGGCTTCCTCCGGCGTCAGGGACGACATCGGCGGCATGCGCCGGGCGCCGGCCGCGAGAAACTGGAACCGCGGATCGAGGGTGCGACCGCCCTGCCAGACGACACCGCCGCCCGACATCATGCGAAGCACCGGCGTCGGCAACGCCAGCATGAGCTTCAGGATGGCCTTCTGGACGGCGGGGTCGGCCATGCGGTCTCTCGGTCAGGTCGCCAGGCGTGGCAGGGCGGGCAATCCGCCCAGGATCAGTCTGGTCGCGAAATCGGTGGCCGCGACCGTGTCGATCGGCCGCCGCTCGAGCATCTGGTCGCCGACCTGGCGCGCCACGGCGATGCAGGCGGCGGCCAGGTAGTCGGCGTCCACCCGCGGGGCTCCGCCCCGCTCGATGGCCATCAGGAAGGCGTCGCGCACCTCCTCGAACACCCGCTCCATCTCCGGGGTCTGCACGGTCATCCGCGGGTGGCGCTCACCGGCCGGGCGATGGGCCTGCCAGGACTCGTGCTCGTCGGCGAGAAAGTCGAAATAGGCCTGGATCGCCGCGCGCAGGTAACCGTCGAAGCTGTTGGACGCTTCCCAGCAGGCGCGCAGGATCGGCCGGAACCGCGCCGCGCCGTCGTCCGCGAGCGCCTCGAAGACCTCCTCGCGGGAGCGGAAGTAGTTGTAGAAGGTTCCGGACGCCAGGCCGGTGCGCCGGATGATGTCGCGCACGGTGGCCGACTCATAGCCGAGCTCGGCGAACACCTCGCGCGCGGCGTCCAGGATCGCCCGTCGGTTGGCGACCTTGGTCTGCTCGCGTTTTCCCGATGTCAGAACGGCGACGTGACTCATCGAAGCAAAGCTATCAGGTCGCCGCGCCCGGCGGGAAGCCGGAAGTTGACGCCCTGTCATATCCTGTGCGGTGGATTCAGGTCCGGGGCTGGAGGCCATTCTGTTTCAGCCGCCACAGAAGCACATCCAGCCGGTCCTGTCCGAAGAAGGGCTCGCCCTCGAAGACCATGGTCGGCACGCCCCAGTGGCCGGCGCCTTCCAGGGCCTGCTGGTTGGCGGCGATGGCCGCATCCAGCCGGTCAGCCTCGTCCCTGGCGGTGCGCTCGAGCGCGTCGGGGTCGAGACCCGCCCGCTCGGCGGCCCGGGCCAGGTGGTCCCCCTCGTGCCAGCCCTCGATCTCGCCGCCCCAGATGACCCGGCCGGCCTCGGCGATATAGGCCAGTCCCTTGCCGGCCTCGGCCGCCGCCTGGCCCATGCGGGTGATGCGGTGGATGTAGGGCTGATCGGCCTGCACTTCTCCCGTGGAAATATCCATGACGATCGGGTCGGGCCGGGGCCAGCGGATCGGCGTGCCCTGCATCTGGCCCAGCCGGTAGACGTCGCGGGCCAGATAGGGCGGCCAGAGCGGGTTCACCCGCTTGAAGAAGCCGTCGATTCGCACGGCGATGGGCAGCACCGGCCGCACCCGGATGTCCAGGTCCCAGTCCGCCTGCATCTTCACCAGCGCCGGCGTCGCCAGCCAGGAATAGGGACTGCGGAACGACCAGAAGACATCGATGCTGTGGGTCATGGCGGCTTCTCCGGGAAGTCTTTAGTTACCCACGAGTATACAGAACGCTAGGATGCGATCCACGGGAGATTCCATGACCGGCCGAACCGCATCGACGTCCTCAGCCCCGCGCCGGCAGTCCGCCGCGGCCCGGCGCGAACGGGCGCGGGCGCGCCCGGGCGAGATCCTCAACGCCGCCCGGGACATCTTTTCGCGCAAGGGGTTCGAAGCCGCCCGGATGGACGAGGTGGCCGCCGCCGCCGGGGTCACCAAGCCGGCGGTCTATCGCTATTTCCCCGGCAAGGACCGGCTGATCGAGGCGCTGCTGGAGGAGGACCTGGCGATTCCGTTCCGCCGGCTGTCGGACTGGGTGGAGGGTCACGACGGGTCCATCGAGGATCTGGTGGCCGGATTCGCCGACAGGGTCGGAAGCCTGCAGGGCAGCGGCCTGACCCGCGGCTACCTGATGCTGGCCCTGGACGAGGGTGGTCGCCGGCCGGAGATCGCCGACTTCATCCGCAACCAGATCCTCGCGCCGGGTCTCGTGGTGCTGGCCGGCGCCTTCCATCGGGCGATGGCGCGTGGCGAGCTGGCCGCCGGCCATGATCCGGGTTTCATGGCGCGGATGTTCTTCGCGCCGTTCCTGCAGACCTCGCTGGGCACGGTGGGCTACGCCCTGCCGGTCGGCGACGAGGCCGAGCGCGCCCGCTACCGCGCGTTCCACACGGCGGCGTTCCTGCGGGCGTTCCGGGCCTAGGCGCCGACTGCCTCCGCCCGCGCCTTGACGGGCAGCGGATTGCCGGCCGCCCTCGCGCGCTTCTCGCCGCGGGCGATCTCCTTCATCAGGTCGTGGACATAGACGCCGAAGTCGACCTGGATCGTGTGCCGCTTGGACGCATAGTACTGGCCCTTGTGGATCGCTTCGTCGCGGACCGTGACCGCCTTCATCTCGGCCTCGGACGGTGGCAGGTATCGGCCGGTCAGATAGGCCGCGACCAGCTTGGTCTGCTGTTCGGCGAAATTGACCAGCGTCGGCAGCGGCTGGGCCAGCGCCATGTAGAACAGGTTGGGGATGCCCGGCTTCATCATCCGCTTGAACAGCGGCAGCTGGTGGTCTGCGTCCGGGACCAGATCGGGATCGTCGAAGAACGGGAAGCGCATGTCGTAGCCGGTGGCGAAGACGATCGCGTCGACGTCCTCGACCGTATCGTCGGCGAACCGGACCTGCTTGCCCTCCAGCGCCTTGATCGCCGGCTTGAACTTGATGTCGCCGCATCCGGCGCGGGTGAGGAACTCGCCGCTGACCGAGGGGTGGGCCTCGAGCGGCTCGTGATCGGGCCTCGGCAGGCCGTAGTCTTCCATGTTGCCGAGGGTCTTGCGGATGGTCTTGCGGGCCAGGCTCAGGCCCAGCTTGCGCGGCATCCAGTGGGGCATGGCGGTCTTGTCGGCCGGTTTGCCGTTCATGTACTTGGGCAGCACCCAGACGCCGCGCCGGGCCGAGACCCACAGGTTCTTCGCGATCGGCCTCTGGGCCAGTTCGCTGGCGATATCCATCGCCGAATTGCCCATGCCGACGACCACCACGTTCTTGCCCCGCATGTCGACCGGGTCGAACGGGTCGCGATAGGCGTGGCTGTGGAAGGCCGGACCGTCGAACTCGCCCGGATAGTCGGGAATGCGCGGGCTCCAGTGGTGTCCGTTGCAGACGAACAGGACGTCGTAGAGCCGCGTCTCGCCGGTCGAGAGGGTCACCTCCCACAGGCCTTCCGCGTTGCGCCGCGCCTTCGTCACCGCCGTGTTGAAGGTGATCGTCTCGCGCAGGCCGAAGTGGGCGACATAATCCTTGAAGTACTGGAACAGCTGGGCGTGGTGCGGGAAATCGGGCCAGTCCGCCGGCACGGGGAAATCCTCGAAAGCCAGCCGCCACTTCGAGGTGTCGATATGCAGGCTCTCGTAGCAGGCCGACATGCCATTGGGGTTCTTGTAGTACCAGTTGCCGCCGATCTCGTCGGAGACCTCGAAGCAGTCGTACGGGACGCCGACATCCTTGAGTCGCTTGGCGGTGGTGAAGCCGGAGCAGCCGGCGCCAATGATACAGGCCTTGGGCAGGCGGTCGGCCACGCGGATCTCCCTGACTTATCGATGTTCAGGCGAGCCTAGCCAGAGTGACGTACGCGTCAACCGTGACGCAGCGGCGCCCTGGCGCCTATCCGTCGCAGCCAGTGACGCACCGGCTCCACTGCTGGGGACAACGGTCATCCTCGCCGGCGAGGCAGAAATAGTAGTCGCGGGAACAGGTCAGCCGGCACTGGCCGCCATCGCTCGCGGGGAGGGGCGTCGAGGCCGGCAGGACCGGCGTCGGAAACGTCAGCGGAGGCTCCTCGGCCGCCGGCGCCGGGGCCGCGCCGACCGATCCGCGCAGGGCGGCCTGCTCCGTC
>DAORNX010000124.1:0-6454 GCA_035441225.1 Caulobacter sp. | reverse complement strand
CGCCGTCCGGGCGGTCAGGGCGCGGAACCGCCCGTGGACGTCCGCCGCGCCGAGGGCGTCGATGGCGGCCATGCGGGCGCTGTCCATCGCCAGCCGGTCGAAGAAGCTCGGGCTGCGGGCCGGGCCGACCGTCACCACCTCCGGTCCGTCCGCCTCGGCCAGCCGCCGGGACAGGGCCGCGACGATCGTCGGCGAGGTCAGGTACTGGTTCTCCAGATAGATGCAGCGGCGCGCCGAGGCGATCGCCGCCAGATGCAGGCGCAGGCCCTCGGTCACTTCCGGCTCGTGCTTCCAGCCCGGATGGGTGCGCACCAGGCTGACGGCATGACCGATCAGGTCCGGCGTGACCGACGGCGGCCACGGCGATTCGACGGAGAAATCCGCCTCCGGCACGTCGAGATGGCCCGCGCCCGCGCTGGCCCAGCGGTCGGCGAACAGCTGGGCGCAGTCGCGCGCGGCAGGGCCCTCGAGCATCACCGAGACATCGTGCCGGGCCGGATAGCTGCGCAGGTTGGGCAGTCGGCGGCGCGGGTCGTGGTCAACGTGGTCGCAGGTGTCCCAGCGGTCGGCGCCGAGGTCGCCGCCGCTGACGAAGGCCAGTCGCCCGTCGATGACCAGCACCTTCTGGTGGTGGCAGGCGCTGGCCGGCAAGGTCGAGTCGAGCCGAAACCTGACCTTCGATCCCATGAACTCGGCCATCGCCCGCTGCGGGGCGAACAGCTGCGAGGCGTTGATCGGGAACGGCATGTCCCAGGCCAGGATGCGCACGTCGAGGGCCGGATTGAGCGCCGCCATCCGCCGCAGCAGAAGGCCCAGGCGGTCGGCGGTGCGCGGGTCGCCGCTGCGGCCGGCGCGGTCCGGCTCGAGCCGGGTCAGCGGGTCGAACACCCAGGCCAGCAGCCAGATCGAGCGCCGGGCCGCGCTCATGGCGGCCTTCACGGCCGCGAAATAGTCCGCGCCGTCGACCAGGAAGGCCAAGGCGTCCGTCCTGGCTGTCCGCCAGCAGGTGTCGCCGTCCCGCAGAATGTCCGCCATGCCGCCCCGTCAGTGATCCTCCGCTTCAACGCGCGAGGGCGGGAAAGGGCGCCGAGGCGGGGAGGGAGTAGGGAATAGGGACTAGGGAATAGCAGAGCTTGCCCGCCGGTCGCACCGCGCCCCTGTGTTCCTCTACTCCCTACTCGCTACTCCCTATTCCCTACCCCGCGATCGCCGCCGCGCCCGTCTCGCCCGTGCGGATGCGCAGCACCTGTTCCAGGTCGAGGACGAAGATCTTGCCGTCGCCGATCTTGCCGGTGTTGGCCGTGCGCACGATGGCGTCGAGCACCGCCGGGACAACGTCGTCGGGGGCGGCGATCTCCAGCTTGACCTTGGGCAGCAGCTTCACCTCGTACTCGGCGCCGCGATAGACCTCGGTCTTGCCCTTCTGGCGGCCGTAGCCGCGCACCTCGGTGACGGTCAGGCCCGAGGCGCCCGCCTCGGTCACCCCGTCGAGCACCGCGTCCAGGCGGCTCGGCTTGATGACGGCGATGATCATTTTCATGGCGACGACTCCGATGGCGCGGGCGGGGGCTGAAGCCCAAGCTAGGGCGAAACAGGCTCGGCCGCCAAGGGGTCTTGCTGCATTGCGGTATCGGACGCCCGCCCGGCCGGCGCCGGCGGGACGGGCACCAGGGTTCCCGGGACGAACACGCGGGCCCGGGCGCGCGCCGCCCGGGGCTTCACCGCGAAGGTCTGCTTGACCGCCTCCATCAGGATCAGTCCGGCGAACGGCGGCCAAAGCCAGGCCCCGATCTGTTCGAATCCCTCGGCCCAGCCGGCGGTCCAGGCGAACGGCGGGGCGTAGAGGGCGCGGGTCCAGCCCGAGGGCTCCAGGTCGGCGTCGCGCAGCAGCTGCTCCAGCTGCCGCCGGCTCCACGGCCGGCCGTGGCCGAACGGGGTGCCCTCGGCGTTGGACCACAGGCCATTGCGGGCGGCGACCGCGACGATCACCCGGCCGGACGGGGCCAGCACGCGGCAGACTTCCTGCATCAGGGCCGTGGCGGAGTCGCTCTCCTCGAGCGCGTGGACACACAGCACGCGGTCGAACAGGGCGTTGGCCAGGGGCAGGGCCGTCTCGTCGGCGAGGCAGGCCAGGTTGCGACCGCCAGCGGGCCAGACCTCGACGCCCTGGGTCGCCGGCATCACCGCCACGGTGCGGCGCGCGCGCTCGTGAAAACGTTCCAGATAGGGGGTCGCGTAGCCGACCCCGAGCAGGTCCAGCCCGCGCGGATCGCCCCAGGCCTCGGCCACCTTGCGGCCGACCATTTCCCGCGCCGCCCGCCCGCGGGCCGAGGCGTAGAAGGCGCGGAGCTCCAGAACATCGCGGCGCATGGGACTCAGTTCGATGGCATTGGACGGGGTTACGTCCTTCGACACGCCGCTGCGCGGCTGCTCAGGATGACGTAGTCTAATGCAATCCGCTAAACCACGTCATGGTGAGCAGCGCCGAAGGCGCGTGTCGAACCACGCAATGAGGACTCCGCATGCCCCTCACCGTCCACCAGTTTCCCTGCCTGTCCGACAACTACGGCTTTCTCGTCCGCGACGAGGCCACCGGCCAGGCGGCCTGCATCGACACGCCAGACGCCGCCGCCATCCTGCGCGAGCTGAAGACGCTGGGCTGGACCCTGACGCACATCCTCAACACCCACTGGCATCCGGACCACGCGGGCGGCAACGCCGAGATCAAGGCGGCCACCGGCTGCCAGGTGGTCGGCCCGGCCGAGGTCGAGCGACTCGGGACCGCGCCGGACCGGGTGGTCGACGAGGGCGATGTGGTGATGCTCGGCGAGACCCGGTTCGACGTCATCAACACCGGCGGGCACACCCTGGGGCACATCACCTTTCATGACGCCGCCGACCGGATCGCCTTCGTCGGCGACACGCTGTTTGCCCTCGGCTGCGGCCGGCTGTTCGAGGGCACGCCGCAGCAGATGTGGGCCAGCCTGGCGAAACTGACCGCCCTGCCGGACAGCACGGCCGTCTACTGCGCCCATGAATACACGGCTTCGAACGCGCGGTTCGCGCTGTCGGTGGATCACGATCCCGCGCTCAAGGCCCGGGCCGAGGCGATCTTCGCGGCCCGCGAGAGGGGCGACTGGACGGTGCCCACGACCATCGGCTTGGAGAAGGCCACCAACCCGTTCCTGCGCGCGCCGCTGCTGCGGCCCGAGATCGCCGATCCGGCCGAGGCCTTCGGCGCGGTGCGAGCGGCCAAGGACAGCTTCCGGGGATGACGGCGGCGGAGATCGTCGCCCTGCTGGACCTCGCGCCCCATCCCGAGGGGGGCTGGTTCCGCGAGACCTTTCGCGACACGGCCGGTCCGTCGGGGCGGGGCGCCTCGACGGCGATCTACTTCCTGCTCGAGGCCGGGCAGGAGAGCCGCTGGCACCGGGTGGACGCGGCCGAAGTCTGGCATTTTCACGCCGGCGCGCCGCTGCGTCTGAGCGTCGGACCAGCCGCGATGGTGCTGGGGGCAGACCTTTCGGCCGGCGAACGGCCACAGATCGTGGTTCCGGCCGGCGTCTGGCAACAGGCTCGCTCTCTCGGGGCCTGGACCCTGGTCGGCTGCACCGTGGCGCCGGGATTCGACTTCGCCGGATTCGAGATGGCGCCGGATGGCTGGACGCCCCCGGGATCGGCGACCGGGCCTATTTCATCGTGACATTGGCGATGCGGTCCGACGACGGCCGGCCGGCCACGCCGAGGCTGGGCGTGACGGCGATCAGCAGGGTGCCGGCGCGCAGGGCGACCGCCGGACGGGCGCCCTCGACGATCACCACCCGCTGGATCCGGGCCGCCATGGCCTGGCCTTCCGGACGTTGCGCGACCCGCTCGATCGCCATCACCGACAGCACGGCGGCGTCGGCGATCAGCGATGACGAGGCCGGCGTCGCCTCGGCGTCGAAACTGATCCGGTGGCGCGAGGCGCGACTGACCCGGGCGCTCGACGCCAGCAGGATGCGGTAGAGGTCGACCGGCCCGATGACCTTGAGGCGGATCGGGGTGGAGGCGCCCGCCAGCGAGGCCGAGGCCCCGGTCGGGCGCTTGCCGGTGAACAGGGTCAGGCCGCCGACGCGGGTCGCCCGCAGCAGCACCTGGCCGATGTCGTTCTTGTAGATCACGTCGCCGCGCGGGCCGATCTGCGGCTGCAGCACCCAGATCTCGGGGCTGTTCTCGAAGCGCAGCAGCGTACGCTCGCTCGAACGGTCGAGGATGAAGCCCTCGCCGGTTTCGGAGACGTAGCGGGCGACGGGGGGCGGGGGCGCCTGACGCTGGCTCTCACCACGCCTGTCGCCGAACAGGAAATCCTTCAGGGAGCCTTCCTGCGCGAAGGCCGGCGCCGCCACGCACAGCAGCGCCAGCATCAGCGTCGCCGCGGCGACGGCCGCGACTGCAGGAAACTGACTTTTCGAACTCGCCATTCCCTCAGCCATGCACGGGGACTGGGGCGATTCTTGGACGGGCCGGAGGCGGTGGGCAAGCGGACGACGGACGATTGCGAGGACCACGCGCCTTGGTGCGTGACGTCGCGGTGGCGATCCAGCGTCGAGCGGCAGCCCTTCCCTCTGCCCCACGCTCCGCGTGGTCGCCCTCTCCCTCGCGGGAGAGGAACGGGCCCTAGCTCGCCAGATATTGCCCGCCGTTCAGGGTGAACGTCGCCCCGGTCACGAAGCCCGCGCGTTCGCCGGCCAGGTAGGAGACCATGTCGGCGATCTCCTCGCCCTTGCCAAGGCGGCCGACGGGGATGCCGGCGATGATGCCGGCCAGCACGTTCTCCGGCACGGCAGAGACCATGTCGGTGTCGATGTAGCCCGGGCAGATCACATTGACCGTGATGCCCTTCTTGGCGTTCTCGAGGGCCAGGGCCTTGGTGAAGCCGATCAGGCCGGCCTTGGCCGCCGAGTAGTTGGTCTGCCCGACCTGGCCCTTCTGGCCGTTGATCGAGCTGATGTTGACGATGCGGCCCCAGTTGCGCTCACGCATGCCCTCGATGACCGGGCGGGTCATGTTGAAGGCGCTGTCCATGTTCACGCGGATGACCTCACCCCACTGCTCGTAGGTCATCTTGTGGAAGAAACCGTCACGGGTGATGCCGGCGTTGTTGACCAGCACGTCGATGGGTCCCAGCGCGTCCTCGGCGATCTTCACCGCGCGGGCGCAGTCCTCGAAGTTGCCGACATTGCCCTTGACCACCAGCACGCCCAGTTCCTCGGCGGTCTCGGCGGCGGCCTTGTCATTGCCCGAATAGCCGGCCGCGACCTTCATGCCGTCGGCTTTCAGCCGCTCGACGATCGCCTTGCCGATGCCGCGGGTCCCGCCCGTGACGAATGCAACCCTGCTCATGCGCGTCTTCCCTGCTCTTTTTTTGTCTTCCTTCTCCCCTTGCGGGAGAAGGTGGCCGCGTTAGCGGTCGGATGAGGGGTTGAAGGCCACTTCAAACCCGCCGGTCCGACCATTGAATGGGGTGAGACCCCTCATCCGCCAGGCTCCGCCTGACACCTTCTCCCGCAAGGGGAGAAGGGTCGAGTCCTCAGACAGCCTCGACGCACATGGCCACGCCCATGCCGCCGCCGACGCAGAGGGTCGCGGCGCCCTTCTTCGCGCCGGACCGCTTCATCTCGTGCAGCAGCGTGGTCAGGATGCGCGCGCCCGAGGCGCCGATCGGGTGGCCGATGGCGATGGCCCCGCCGTTGACGTTGGTCTTGGCCGGGTCGAGGCCCAGCTCGCGGACCACCGACAGCGACTGGGCGGCGAAGGCCTCGTTGGACTCGATCAGGTCCAGGTCCGCGACGGACCAGCCGGCCTTGTCGAGGGCCTTCTTCATCGCCGGGATCGGCCCGGTGCCCATGATGTCGGGCTCGACGCCGGCGCTCGCCCAGCTGGCGATGCGGGCCAGCGGGGTCAGGCCGCGCTTCTTCGCCTCGTCGGCGCTCATCAGCACCAGGGCCGCGGCGCCGTCATTGAGGCCCGAGGCGTTGGCCGCGGTGACCGTGCCGTCCTTGGTGAAGGCCGGGCGCAGGCCCGCCATGCTTTCGTAGGTCGCGCCGTGGCGGATGTATTCGTCCTGGTCGACCACGGTGTCGCCCTTGCGGCCCTTGATCGTCACCGGGGCGATCTCGCCGGCGAACTTGCCGGCCTTCTGGGCCGCCTCGGCGCGGTTCTGCGAGGTGACGGCGAAACGGTCCTGGTCCTCGCGGGTGATCTGCCAGCGCACGGCGATATTCTCGGCCGTCTGGCCCATGTGGTAGCCGTGGAAGGCGTCCCACAGGCCGTCCTTGATCATGGTGTCGACGAAGCCCAGGTCGCCCATCTTCTGGCCGTTGCGGATGTTGGCCGCGTGCGGCGACTGGCTCATGCTCTCCTGGCCGCCGGCGACGACGACGCTGGCCGAGCCGTCGGCGATCTGCTGGGC
>DAORNX010000123.1:3561-6646 GCA_035441225.1 Caulobacter sp. | reverse complement strand
GGCGTCGGCGCGGCCGCGGCCTCGATCTGGGCGGTGCGCCCCTCGAGCGCGGCCAGCCGGTCGGCCAGCGACCGTGTCGTGGCGTCCGACGCGCGCAGGGCCTTGCGGGCCTGTTCCAGCTCGAAGGTCAGGGTCTCGTTTGTCCCGTTCAGCCGGGTCAGGGTCTCTTCCAGGTCGGCGACCCGGGCGGTCAGCGCCTCGATCTGGCTTTCGGTCTCGGCGGGCATGACCACCACCGGCTTTCCGGTGTCGCGGCCCTGGAAGACGATCGACCGCAGCTCGCGCACGACCTTCTCCATCTTGTCCAGCCGGCGGACCGACCGGTCGTCCAGAGGGTCGGGCATCGGTGTCTGCGACCAGGCGGCGGCGGCCCCCAGGGAGACGGTCAGGACGGCGAGGGTGGCGAGGATGGTGTTTCGCTTCATGGCCCGATGATGCGTCTGTTGCGGCGTCGAAATTACGGCGTTGGTCCTGAATGCAAAGAGGGGACCGCGCCCCCCGCGCGGCCCCCTCCCGGCATTCACCTGTCAGGCGGGCGCTATCGCGCGCCCTCGACGATGACGGTGTGGCCGTTGCGGTTGCGCGCCCAGGCATCCTCGTTCGAACCCGGGTCGATCGGCCGCTCCTTGCCCCAGGACAGGGTGGCGATGCGGCTGGAGGCGACGCCGCGGCTCGCCAGGTAGTCACGCACGGCGTTGGCGCGGCGAGCGCCGAGGGCCAGGTTGTATTCGCGGGTGCCGCGTTCGTCGCAGTTGCCCTCGATGCGCACCCGCACGTTCGGATACTGCCGCAGCCAGGCGGCCTGGGCGTCGAGCACCGGCATGGCGTCGGAGCGGATGTCGTAGCGGTCGAGGTCGAAATAGACGAAGTCGCCGACGTTGATCACGAAGTCCTGCACCGAGCCGGGCAGGGGGCGCGTGTCGACCGGCGCCTGCGGCCCGGGGCCGCGCGGTCCGGCCGGTCCGGGGCCCGCCGAAGGTCCAGGTCCGGGCCCAGGCTTGGGCTTCGAGGCGCAGGCGGCCATCGAGGCGGTGGCGGCGACAATAAGCGCCAGTCTAGCGGCGCGCTTGACGTCGAAGCTCATGCGGCTTCCTCCTCCGGAAACGATCCATCGCGCCAATAGTGACGCCAGAATGCCGATCAACGCGACTGAAAACTCTGACTGTGCCTCACAATGGCGTCAGTCTGAGGCCGAACAATCACAATCACCGATCAGTTGAGCAATGGAGACCAGGCCGGATCCGAGCCCGAACCCTGGTAGGGCGCGGGCCGCAGGATCCGGCCGGTGATGTCGACGGTCCATAAACGCGGCGATCCGCCGGGCGTTTCACGGAAGAACATCAGGACGCGGCCGTTGGGGGCCCAGGTCGGGCCCTCGTCGAGGTAGCTGGTGGTCAGGATCCGCTCGTCCGAGCCGTCCGGACGCATCACGCCGATGTGGAAGGTGCCGCCCGTCTGCTTGGTGAAGGCGATGAAGTCGCCGTTCGGGCTCCACACCGGGGTCATGTAGCGACCGGTTCCGTAGGAAATGCGCCGCGCGCCCGAGCCGTCCGCGCCCATGACGTAGATCTGCGGGCTGCCGCCGCGGTCGGAATTGAAGGCGATGCGGGTTCCGTCGGGCGAGAAGCTGGGCGAGGTGTCGATGCCGGGATCGGAGGTCAGCTTGACCTGGCCCCGGGTGGCCAGGTTCATCAGCCAGATGTCGCTGTTGCCGCCGCGCTCGACCGAGAAGGCCACGCGCCCGCCGTCGGGGGAGAACCGCGGGGCGAACACCATGCCGGGGAACCGTCCCAGGGTTTCCTGCCGCGCCGTCTCGATGTTGAACAGATAGATGCTGGAGCCGCTGGGCCGCAGCGCCATGTAGGTGATCTCCTGGCTGGTCGAGGAGAAGCGGGGCGTCATCACGACATAGCTGCCGTCGGTCAGGCTCGAGGGATTGGCCCCGTCCTGGTCCATGATCATCAGCCGCTTGACGCGGGCGCCGCGCGGGCCGCTCTCGGCGACGAACACCACGCGGGTGTCGAAATAGCCCTTCTCGCCGGTCAGCCGCTCATAGACCGCGTCGCTGATCTTGTGCGCGACGCGGCGCCAGTTCTCGGGCGTCGAGGTGAACTGCAGGCCCAGCAGCTGCTCGCCGGAAAACACGTCCCACAGGCGGAAGTCGACCCGCAGCTTGCCGTCGGCCTCGACGGTGATCGCGCCGTTGACCAGGGCCTGGGCGTTGATCGCCTTCCAGCCGGCGAAGTCGGGCTGGATGCCGATGTCGAGGTTGCGCTCGGGGAAGGCGGCGGCGTCGATCGGCGCGAACAGGCCGGACCGGTCGAGATTGCCGGCGATGACCTGGGCCATCTCCGCGCCGCGGCCGGCGCCCGAGAAGGCGGGAATGGCGATCGGCAAGGGGCGCACCTCGCCCTGGTTGACGTCGATCTCGATGTCCGCCCGGGCGACCCCGGGCAGGGCGGCGCCGGCCAGGAAGATGGCGCAGAGGGCGGCGAGGACGATTCTGGGGGTCATCGTGGCGCTCCGGTCAGCGATTGGCGCAGACCTGATTGGCGTTGAAATTGACGGTGATCTTCTCACCGTAGAGCTCGGGCGGGAAATTGGGGAAGGGTTCTGTCATTCGTATGGCGCGAACGGCCGCATCGGATCCGGCCCGGATGAGGGAACCGGGCGGGGCGTCCTTGCCCGAGGATACCGGGTCGGTCAGCAGCCGGCCGTTGGACGAGACGATGAACGACACCTTGATGTTCACGTCGGCGCCCCCCTCGACCATGCAGTTGGGATTCCAGCGGCGGCCCAGGTCCGTGCCCAGCGTCAACAGATAGCCCTTGGCGCCGGCGGACGGGCCACGGCTGGCGCCGACCGCCAGGGTGCGATCCTTCTTGCCGGTTCCGCCGCCGCCGCCGGTCTGGGCCCGGGGCGGCCGTCGGGCGCCCTGCACGTCGGCCATCAGCCGATCGAGATCGAGCGACGGCTTGCGGGCCGGCTGGGGCGACGGCTTGGGCGGCGTCTTGACGGGCGGCGTCGGCTTGGCGTCGGGCGGCGGCGGGGCGACGGGAACGGGTTCGGGCTCCGGCATCGGCTC
>DAORNX010000123.1:0-3400 GCA_035441225.1 Caulobacter sp. | reverse complement strand
TGCATGAGCAGCGAGGCCAGCAGGGCCGGCGACATGCTGGTGGTCTCGCGCCGGTTCACGACCCACTCCCGGACCGACGGCTTCCGCCGAGGCTGGAACCCAGGCGGCGGCAGGGCCGGGACCCCCGCCTTCGCCGGGGCGATCGGAGGAGACGGTCCATCACGGCGCGGGTTGGCCCTCGGCCGTGGACGCGGGCGCGAGCGCCGCGCCGGAGCTGGGTCCGCCGGTGTCGGTGATCAGGTTGATCTTGCTGAAGCCGCCGGTGGACAGGGCGGCCATCACCCGGGCGACGATCTCGTAGGAGGCCTTGCCGTCGGCGCGGACATAGATCGGCTTGTCGTATCCGGCGCTGGCCATCGACTGCAGCCGCGGCTTCAGCGCCGCGAACGGAATCTCGTTCTCGCCGACGAACAGGGCGCCGTCGGCCTTGATGGTCAGGGTGATCGGCTCGGACTGGTCCTGCATCGCGCCGGCCTCGGTCTTGGGCAGATCGATGGGCACGCCGCTGGTCAGCAGCGGGGCGCTGATCATGAAGATGATCAGCAGCACCAGCATCACGTCGACCAGCGGGGTGACGTTGATCTCGCTGAGCGCGCCACGCCGGCCGCGGCCACGCCGCGAGCGCCGCTTGCCGACCGCGCCGAAGGCGTCTGTGGACGACAGGGCCATGGCTCAGATCTTCTCCGCCAGGCGGCGCTGGATGGCCGTCGACAGGTCGTCGGCGAAGCCTTCCAGCCGGGCGGCGAACTTGCCGGCGTCGGTCGAGAACTTGTTGTAGGCGATGTAGGCCGGGATGGCCGCCGCCAGGCCGATGGCCGTGGCGAACAGGGCCTCGGCGATGGCCGGGGCCACGACCGCCAGCGAGGTGTTCTTCTCGATGGCGATGTTCTGGAACGCATGCATGATGCCCCAGACCGTGCCGAACAGGCCGATGAACGGCGAGGCCGTGGCGACGATGGCCAGGCTGCCGAGGCCGTCCTCGACCTTCTGGCTCTCACGGGCGATGTTGCTGTCGAGCACCCGATCGATGCGCTGGATCAGCAGGGCCGTCTGGGTGTCGCCGATGGCGCCGCGCGAACGGGCTTCCTTCCATTCGCGCAGGGCGGCGTTGAGCAGCTTGGGCAGCGGATGCTTCGATCCCGCGGACTCCTGGCCGACATCCTCGAGCGGCCGGCCCGAACCGACCTTGTCCTCGAACCTGTTGGCCTCGGCGTTGAGCGCCCCGAAACGGAACAGCTTGTCGATGATCACCGCCCAGGACCACAGCGAGGCCAGGGCCAGACCGACCATGACCAGGCGCACCACCCAGTCGGCGTTGCTCCACAGGGTGACAATGGAAAAGGTGTCGGCCGAAATCGTCTGGGCGTCCATGCGGTCACATCCCCCGGGCAGGCTGGCCGCAATTGACGCGTGCGGCTTTGGTGAAACTATGGCGCAGCCCTTAACGGGCCTTAACCCTCATCCTTGCAAAACCAGGGCCGCAGCGCATCGACAAGTCCCGCCGGCGGCTTGCGCGGCCTTCCATCGAGACTGATGCAGGCCGCCGACACCCGGGCCGCGGCGATCAGCTCCCCGTCGCGGACAATGCGCTGGCTGACCTGCAGCCGCGCGCCCCTGGCCTGGTCGTAGGTCGTTATGACCTGCAGGGCGTCGTCGATCTTCGCCGGCCGCTTGAAGTCGATCTCCATCCGCGTGACGACAAAGGCCGCCGGATCATGCCGCTCCAGCAGGTCCGTGTGCGACACCCCCGCCAGCCGCAGAAAGTCGCTCCGCCCCCGCTCGAAATAGCGCACGTAGTTGGCGTGGTAGACCAGCCCGCTGAAGTCGGTGTCCTCGTAGTAGATGCGGACGGGCAGAATATGCTCGCGACCCTCGAAGCGGCCGGCGGTGGGGAAGTCGGTGGTCGGGCTGGCGGTGGTCACACTGCATCCTTCGACGCGCGCCTTTCAGGCGCTGCTCAGGATGACGTTCGTAGTGGATTGCGGTGGTGTCGTCATCCCGCTCACCCGCCAGCGCCCACCCCTCCACGTCATCCTGAGCAGGCCCGAAGAGCCGTGTCGAAGGACGCAGGGTGTCGCGGCGCGGCGCCAGGTTGCGTGGTTCGACACGCGCTTCGCGCTGATCACCATGACGTGGAGGGAGATCGGCACAGACCCACGTCATCCTGAGCAGGGCCCAAGGGGCCCGTGTCGAAGGACGCAATTCGGTTCAGCGAGGACGACCATGATGCTGGTAGCTGCGCGCCAGATCGGGCAACCGGTCGTAGGCCCGTGCGATCAACGCCGTCTTCTTTGCCCGCGACCAGCGCTTGACCCGACGTTCCCAGGCGATGGCGTCGTAAAGCGACTGGAACTCGACGACTTAGACGCATCGGAGAGGCAAACGCGTCGACGTGTAGCCCGCAACCGAGCCTGCGCTGTGCTGGCCCAGCCGTTGTTCAAGATTTGTCGTGCAGCCGATGTAATAGCTGCCGTCTGCGCAGAGCAGGATGTAGCCCCAGGATGGTTGCAGCCGCATAGGACATCTTTAGGTTGTCTCGCGCCCCACCGCAATCACGTTGCGTGGTTCGACACGCGCCTGCGGCGCTGCTCACCATGACGTGGAACAGCTGCACGTCATCCTGAGCAGGCCCGAAGGGCCGTGTCGAAGGACGCAGGGTGTCACCGCGCGGCGCCAGATTGCCTGGTTCGACACGCGGCTGCGGCGCTGCTCACCATGACGTGGAACAGCTGCACGTCATCCTGAGCAGGGCCCAACGGGACCGTGTCTAAGGACGCAGGGTGTCGCGGCGCGGCGCCAGGTTGCGTGGTTCGACACGCGGCTTCGCCGCTGCTCACCATGACGTGGAACAGCTGCACGTCATCCTGAGCAGGGCCCAACGGGACCGTGTCTAAGGACGCAGGGTGTCGCGGCGCGGCGCCAGGTTGCGTGGTTCGACACGCGGCTTCGCCGCTGCTCACCATGACGTGGTTCAGCTGCACGTCATCCTGAGCAGGCCCGAAGGGCCGTGTCGAAGGACGCACTACCCCTCGTCGAACAGGCCCGGCGTCCCCTTCGGAGCCGGCGGTTCCTGCAGGCCCAGGTGCAGATAGGCCTTCCCGCACGCCACCCGGCCGCGCGGGGTGCGCTGGATGAAGCCCTGCTGCAGCAGGAAGGGCTCGATGACGTCCTCGACCGCGTCGCGCGCCTCGGCGATGGCGTAGGCCAGGGTCTCGACCCCCGCCGGGCCGCCGCCGTAGTTCTCGATCAGGGCGCGCATGTAGCGGCGGTCGAGGCTGTCGAGTCCGGCCTCGTCGACCTCCAGCCGCGCCAGGGCCCGGGCCGCGTGGCCCTTGTCGATCAGCGGGGCCCCGTCGGCGGCGGCGAAGTCGCGCACCCGGCGCAGCAGCCGGCCGGCCAC
>DAORNX010000122.1:0-6723 GCA_035441225.1 Caulobacter sp. | reverse complement strand
CGGCCGTGGGCTTTGCCTACAGCGGCCAGGAGACCCCCGGCCTGCCCCGCGAGCCGCACGACCAGCTGCTCGATGGGATTCTGACCGAGGCCGGGTATATTGCAGCCCGAAAGGACTTCTGAATGCGCTTTGCCTTCTTCGGCGACGTCGTCGGCCGCTCCGGCCGCGACGGCCTGGCCGACCATCTGCCGGGCCTCCGCCGCCGCCTGGGCCTCGAGTTCGTGGTGATCAACGCCGAGAACGCCGCGTCCGGCTTCGGCATCACCGAGAACACCGCCCGCGAGCTGTTCGACGCCGGCGCCGACTGCCTGACGCTGGGCAACCACAGCTGGGACCAGAAGGAGGCGCTGACCTACATCGTCCGCGAGCCCAGGCTGATCCGGCCGGCCAACTACCCGATCCTGTCCGACACCCCGGGCAAGGGCAGCCACCTGTTCCAGACCCAGGGCGGCCGGACGGTGTTCGTCGTCAACCTGCTGGGCCGGGTGCACATGGACGCCATGGACGACCCGTTCGCCGCCGCCGACCGCGAGCTGGACAAGGCTCCGCTGGGCCAGGTGGCCGACGCGGTGATCCTCGACATGCACTGCGAGGCGACCAGCGAGAAGATGGCCATGGGCCACTACTGCGACGGCCGCGCCAGCCTGGTGGTCGGCACCCACACCCATGTGCCGACGGCCGACAGCCAGATCCTGCCCGGCGGCACGGCCTACCAGACCGACGCCGGGGCCTGCTGCGACTACGACAGCGTGATCGGCAACCAGAAGGAAGAGCCGCTGCGCCGGTTCACCACCAAGATCAGCCAGGGCCGCTACCAGCCCGCGTCCGGCCCCGCGACGGTCTGCGGCGTGTTCGTCGAGACCGACGACCGCACGGGCCTCGCCCGCCGCGTCGAACCGATCCGCATCGGCGGCCGGCTGAGGGAACATGTGCCGGTGGTGGAGCTGGCGACGGCGTGACCTAGGCGCCGCCCCGCACCGACGCTAAAAGCCCGCACCCTTTCAACACCGGGACCGACACCGCCCCATGGCCGGCCACTCAAAGTTCAAGAACATCATGCACCGCAAGGGGCGCGCCGATGCGGTGCGGTCCAAGCTGTTCTCCAAGCTGTCGCGGGAAATCACCGTGGCGGCCAAGGCCGGTCTGCCCGACCCGAACATGAACCCGCGGCTGCGCCTGGCCGTGGCCAACGCCAAGGCCGAGTCGGTGCCCAAGGACGTCATCGAGCGGGCGATCAAGAAGTCGCAGATGGGCGACGCGGCCGACTACACCGAGATCCGCTACGAAGGCGTCGCGCCCGGCGGCGTCGGGGTCATCGTCGAGGTGCTGACCGACAACAAGAACCGCGCCGCGGCCAACGTGCGGACCATCTTCGGCAAGCTGGGCGGCAACATGGGGGCCACCGGCTCGGTGACCTTCAACTTCGACCGCATGGGCCAGATCGAGTACCCGATCAAGGCCGCCAGCGAGGACGCGATGATGGAGGCGGCCATCGAGGCCGGCGCCGCCGACGTCGAGGCCGACCTGGGCGAGGACGGCTCGGGCCACACCGTCTACACCGCCTTCGAGGACCTCAATGAGGTCGCCCAGGCGCTGGAAGGTCAGTTCGGCGAGGCGTCCTCGACCAAGATCGTCTGGCGGCCCAGGTCGCTCGTCCCGGTCAGCGGCGACCAGGCCGCGACGGTGATGAAGCTGCTCGAGGCGCTGGAGGACGACGACGACGTGCAGAACGTCTATTCCAACGCGGACATCAGCGACGAGGACGCGGCGTCCTTCGCGGGGTGATGGTGCGTCCTTCGACACGGCCGCTGCGCGGCCTGCTCAGGATGACGTGCGTGAGCGCCACGTCATGGTGAGCAGCGAGAAGCGCGTGTCGAACCACGCAACCTGCGTCAGCCGCCCTTCACCCGGCCCATCAACCGCCCCAGCATTCCGGGCTGCTTCCCGCCCGCCGGCCCGTCCTTCGCCATGGCGTAGTCCTTGATCAGGGCGAACAGGAAGTCGCGGCCGTCGTAGAGCGCCTTGACCCGGACGCGCTCGTTCAGCCCGTGGATGCCGTCGCCGTCCGAACTGCCGAAGATGCCGCTGACGCCGTAGGTGGGAATGCCGGCGGCGTTGGTGTGCACCCCGTCGGTGGCCCCGGTCAGCAGGATGGTCACCACCGGCACGCCCGGCCACAGCTTCGCCGCCTCCTTCTCGATCGGCCCCATGATGAAGGGCGTCAGCGGCGGCGGAGGCGAGGCCTTGCTCGGCTCATGGGCGAGGGTGAAGGCGATGTCCGGATCGTCGGCGATGGCCATCAGCTGCTGGCGCACCGCCTCGACCGGCACGCCGGGCAGGATGCGGCAGTTGACGTTGGCCGTGGCCCGCTGCGGCAGGGCGTTGGGCGCGTGTCCGGCGCTGACCATGGTCGCCACGCAGGTCGTCCGCAACATGCTGTTCCACATCGGGTCGGCCGTCACCACAGCCTGGGCCGCCGGGTCGTCCGGATTGGCCACCAGCGCCTTCATCGCCGCGCCCTTGTCGGCCGGGACCAGCGGGATCATGCGGGTGAAGTAGCCGCGCGTGGCGTCGTTGAAGGCGATCGGGAAATCGTAGGCGCCGATCCTGACCAGGGCCGCCGACAGCCGGGTCAGGGCGTTGTCCTTGACCGGCCGGCTCGAATGGCCGCCGGGATTGGTGATCGTCAGGGTGAAGTCCTGGTAGACCTTCTCGCCGCCCTGGACCTCGAGCACCACCGGCTTGTCGTTCTCGTCCAGCAGGCCGTCGGCCCCCTCGTTGAGCGCGAAGGCGGCGTCGACCAGCGGCCGGTGGTTGGTCACCAGATCCTCGATGCCATTATAGGCCTCGCTCTCCTCGCCGCAGGTCAGGGCCATCTTGATGTCCCGGCGCGGCCTGAACCCGGCCTGCTTCAGCCGGATCAGGCTGTCGACCCAGATGGCCGCCTGGGCCTTGTCGTCCGAGGCGCCGCGGGCGAAGAAATAGCCGTTCTCCTCGACCAGGGTGAACGGATCGCGGGTCCAGTCGGCCGGATTGGCCTCGACAACGTCGATGTGGGCCAGCAGCAGCATCGGCCCGGCCTTCGCGTCGGTCCCGTGCAGCACGGCCACCAGGCTGCCCTCGCGCGGATGGTCGGGGTTGACCACCACCTGCACGTCGGCGGCCGGGAAGCCGGCGGCCGTCAACCGGGCGCCCATGGCCTCGGCGGCCCTGGTGCAGCTGCCCACCGACAGGGTGGTGTTGATCTCGACCAGCTCCTTGTAGAGCGCCTTGAAGGCCAGCTGGTCGGGCCGGACCACGGCCGGCGGCGTCGCCGTCTGGGCCCCGGCGGCGCCGGTCAGCGACAGGGCGACGGCGGTCGCCAGGAGTCCGCGCAGGAAAGTCATCGCCATTGTCCCTATTTCGCCGCGGCGTAGGTCTTGACCAGGCCGTAGAGGAAGTCCCGGGCGTCATAGAGCGACTTGACCCGGACCCGCTCGTTCAGCCCGTGCGCGCCGCTGTTCTCATTGCCCGCGAAGATGCCGGTCAGGCCGTAGGTCGGGATGCCGTAGCTGTTGAGGTACTTGCCGTCCGTGGCCCCGGTCGACTGGAACGGCACGATCGGCACGCCCGGCCACAGCTTGTCGGCCTCGGCCCGCAGGGGCTTCATGATGGCCGGCGACAGGGGCGGCGGCGGCGGCGTCAGCCGGGTTGTCGCGTCGGGCGTGATCGTGACCTTCGGGTCGGCGGCCAGGGTGGTCAGCTGGGCCTGCACCGCCTCGACCGTCACGCCCGGGAAGATGCGGCAGTTGACGTTGGCCTCGGCCCGCTGGGGCAGGGCGTTGGGGGCGTGGCCGGCGGCGGCCTGGGTGGCGACGCAGGTGGTCCGCAGCATCGAGTTCCAGGTCGGATTACGGGCGATCACGGCGGCGGCCGCCGCGTCGGTCGGGTCGGCGACCAGGGCGCGCATGGCCGCCCCCGTCTCGGGCTCGACCAGCGGAGCCATGGCCGTGAAATAGGCCCGCGTCGTCTCGTTCAGCTGCACCGGGAAGTCATAGGCGCCGATCCGCACCAGGGCTCCGGCCAGATGGGTGATGGCGTTGTCATGCAGCGGCCGACTGGAGTGACCGCCGGGGTTGGTCGAGCTCAGGGTGAAGTCCTGGTAGACCTTCTCGCCCGACTGGATCGACAGCGACACCGGCTTGCCGTCATCGCCCAGCAGCCCGCCGGCGCCCTCGTTGAGCGCGAAACCGGCGTCAATCAGGTCGCGGTATTTCGTCGCCAGCAGCTCGGCGCCGTTCAGGGCGCCCTCGCTCTCCTCGCCGCAGGTCAGGGCCATCTTCACGGTCCGGCGGGGCCGCGCGGCCTCCTGCCTGAGGCGGATCATGGTGTCGACCCAGATCGAGGCCTGGGCTTTGTCGTCGGTGGCGCCGCGGGCGTAGAACCAGCCGTCCTCCTCGACCAGGGTGAACGGGTCACGGGTCCAGTCGGCCCGGTTGGCCTCGACCACGTCGATATGCGCCAGCAGCAGGACGGCCTTGGCCTTCGGGTCGGTCCCGGGCAGCACGGCGACCAGGTTGCCTTCCTTCGGATGGGCCGGGTCGACGATCATGTGCAGGTCGCTGTCGGCATAGCCGGCCGCCTTCAGGCGCGTGGCCATGGCCTCGGCGGCGGCGGTGCAGCTGCCCACCGACAGGGTCGTATTGATCTCCACCAGCTCCTTGTAGATCGCGCGAAAGGCCAGCTGGTCGGGGCGAGGAGCGGGGGTCGACTGGGCCCCCGCCAGGGCCGGCAAGGCCGCCGCCATGACCGCACCCGCGATCGCCGTCCGCCCGATAGCCATGACTCGCCCCCCCTCGACTGAGCGGCCAGTTTCACACCCATCCGCGGGGGCGGCGCAAGGGTCGCCGGGGACATGTACCGACTTCGGTACGTGTCCCCTATCCCGGCGAGGTGAGTAGGGGACACGTACGAGAGGTACATGTCCCCGGCGATTTGCATCCTCCGCCAATCAGCGCATTGTTCCGGGTTCGGAGGAGTTTGATGGACCAGTTTCTGAACATCGCGTTGAATCCCCAATATATCCTGCCCCTGGTCGGAGCGCTTCTGGCTGGCGGTTGCATCGGTTTCGAGCGCGGCTTTCGCGGCCAGCCTGCCGGCTTCCGCACCCACAGCCTGCTGGCCCTGACCTCGGCCCTGCTGATGGTGGCGGCCAATCACCAGATGATGTGGATCGGCGCCTCGACGCCGCACGACGTGATCCGCATCGACCCCGTGCGCATGGCCCACGGCATTTTGACCGGCGTCGGCTTCCTCGGCGGCGGGGTGATCTTTCGCGAGGGCTTCAACGTCCATGGCCTGACCACGGCGGCCTCGATCTGGACCACCAGCTGCATCGGCATCCTGTTCGGCATCGGCTTCTGGGAGATCGCGGTGAGCGGCACGGTGCTGGCGCTGCTGGTGCTGGCCGGGTTCCGGCTGATCGACCAGCGGCTGCCGCAGCAGTCGCTGGCCGACATCACCATCCGCTACGGTCGGGGCGCGGCGCCGGGAGCCGAGGAGCTGCGCGAGCGGCTCCGCGCGCTGGGGCTCAAGTCCGCTCCGCTCAGCGAACGCCTGTTGAAGAAGGGCCAGTTCATCGAGCACGGTGCCACCGTCAGCGCCCTCAACCGCAGCGCCATCGACCGGCTGGCCGCCGAGTTGCGCGCCGACCACAAGGTCATCGAATTCGAGATCGAGCCACGGAACGCCTAGACTTGAGGCTGATCCTCCCCGCATCGCGGGGAGGCGGTGGAGGGGGCGGCGCGGATGGGAGCGGCCCCAACCTGAATTCCGGTCATTCCGGCAGCGGCGGCACAGCGGCGTAGTCACGCTCCGCGCGACAGCGCCCCGCAAGCGGGGAGCATCGAACATGAGAGCCTTTGCGCTTCGTTCACCACTGGGCCACAGTAGTAGAACACATGATGAACGCGATTCGGATTCTCGGGCTCGATCCAGGCCTGCGGCGCACCGGCTGGGGCGTGATCGCGGTCGAGGGCTCGCGCCTGACGTGGGTCGCCCATGGCGTCATCACCTCCGACGACAAGGCCTCGCTGGCCGAGCGGCTGCTGAGCCTGTTCGACGGCATCGACGCGGTGATCGCCGCCCATGCGCCGCACGAGGCCGCCGTCGAGGAGACCTTCGTCAACGCCAATCCGCAGTCGACCCTGAAGCTGGGCCAGGCCCGCGCGGCGGCGATGATCGCCCCGGCGAAGGCCGGACTGCCCGTGGCCGAATACGCCGCCCGCGAGGTCAAGAAATGCGTCGTCGGCACGGGCGCCGCCGACAAGGGCCAGATCGCCTTCATGGTCGCCCGGCTGTTGCCGACGGCCGGCGGTCCGACCCAGGACGCCGCCGACGCCCTGGCCGTGGCCATCACCCACGCCCACTCCCGCCGGGCCCGCGCGTTGAGGCAGGTGGCATGATCGGGCGGCTGCGCGGCGTCGTCGCCGAGATCGGCGAGGAAGAGGCGCTGATCGATGTCGGCGGGGTCGGCTATGTCGTGCGTTGCGGGTCGCGCACCCTGGGCCGGCTGCCGGCGATCGGCGACGAGACCGTGGTCCATGTCGAGCACCAGTGGAGCGAGGCCCAGGGCCCGCGCCTGTACGGCTTTTCCACGCGCGAGGAGCGCAGCGTGTTCGTGCTGCTGCAGGCCATCCAGGGCGTCGGGCCCAAGGCGGCCATGGCCGTGCTCGACGTGCTGCC
>DAORNX010000121.1:0-6758 GCA_035441225.1 Caulobacter sp. | reverse complement strand
AGCTCCATGTAGGGCAGCAGCTTGTCGCCCCCCAGGTCGAGCGTGCGGAAGGTCACGGGCATGCCGTCGGCCGCGTCGAGCACCCTTTCGTAGAGCGACCGCTGGGCGTCCAGGCGCGGCATGTCCTCGGCGACCATGAACTGGAACTCGGTGCGGAACAGGCCGATGCCTTCCGCGCCCGTCTCGCCGAGAATGTCGAGGTCCACGGCCAGGCCCGCGTTCATCAGCAGGGTGACCTTGGCCCCGTCCTTGGTGAAGGCCGGCGTGTCGCGCAGGCGGGCGAACTGGGCCTTGCGCTGGGCGCGGACCTCGAGCCGGGTATTCAGCGCCTTCACCACGTCCGGGCGCGGCCGCAGGAAGGCCTCGCCGGTCTCGGCGTCGACGATCACTGCGTCGCCCTGCGAGACCTTGTCGCGCAGGCCGGCGAGGCGGCCGACGCAGGGGATGTCCAGCGCCCGGGCGACGATGGCCGCGTGGCTGGCGGTCGATCCCTCCTCGAGCAGCAGGCCCTTCAGTCGCGTCCGGTCGTACTCGAGCAGGTCGGCCGGGCCCAGGTTGCGCGCCACCAGGATGGCGTCGTCGGGCAGCTCGCGCGAGACGTGGCCGTCGCCGGTCAGGTGCCGCAGCAGGCGGTCGTTGAGATCTTCCAGGTCATGCAGCCGCTCACGCAGATAGGGATCGCGGGCCTGGCCCAGCCTGGCGCGGTGCTCGCTGCGGACGCGTTCGACGGCGGCCTCGGCCGTCAGGCCCGAGCGCACCGCCTCCTGCAGCGACCGGTTCCAGCCGCGGTCATGGGCGAACATGCGGTAGGTCTCGAGCACCTCGTAGGGCGCGCCGACCAGGCCGTGATGGCCCTCGAGCATCTCGTCGATCTGTTTCTGCAGCGCGGCGATCGCGGCGCCGAGACGCGCCTCTTCGGCCGTGGCGTCGTCCGACAGCAGCTGTTCGGGCGCCACCGGATGATCGTGCAGCACAACCGTGCCGTAGGCCAGGCCGTCCGCGAACCGCGCGCCCTTGAGCCGCTCGGGCTTGTGCGGCGCGATCTCGACGTCCTTGAGCGCCTCGTTGCTCAGCAGTTCGCCGGCGCCGACCATTTCGGCCAGCACCATGGCGATGATCTGCAGGTCCTCGACCTCCTCCTCGCCGTAGGTGCGTTCGGTGCGGTTCTGCACCACCAGCACGCCGATCGGCCGGCCGCCTCGCAGCAGGGGCACGCCGAGGAAGGAGTGGTACGGATCCTCGCCCGTTTCCGGACGGTAGGCGAAGGCCGGGTGATGCGGGGCGTCGCTGAGGTTCAGCGGCCGGCCGAGTCGGACGATCTCGCCGACCAGGCCCTCGCCGGACTTCAGGCGGGTGACGTGGACGGCGTCGCGCGACAGGCCCTCGGTGGCGAACAGTTCCAGCTCGCCGCCGGCGCGCCGCAGATAGATCGAACAGACCTCCGCCACCATCGAGGCGGCGATGATCCGCACGACCATGTCCAGCTTGGTCTGGGCGGGCGCGTCGCCGGCCATGGCCTCGCGGATCTGCCGGAGCAGACTGCGTGGTCCCCGTATGGCGAAGCTCGACGCGACCATCGGCGTTGGTGTTCTCCCGTCCTGAACGGCGCCTATAGCAGATTTCCGTTGCGGAACAGTGGCCCGCGCCGCGCAAACGACGTCAAGTCGCGACAATCAGCGCACGACACGCGCGGCCAGGCCGGACCCGGGCGCCCGGCCGGAGGCTAGAGCTGGTCCAGGCCGTAGGCGGCGTGCAGCGCGCGCACGGCCAGCTCGGTATAGGCGGCGTCGATCAGCACGCTGATCTTGATCTCGCTGGTGGAGATGACCTGGATGTTGACGCCCTTCTCGGCCAGGGCGGTGAACATGGTCTTGGCCACGCCGGCGTGACTGCGCATGCCGACGCCGATGACCGAGACCTTGGCCACGTCCTCGTTCAGCTGGGCGTCCTCGAAGCCGATCTCGGCCTGGGCGGCGCGCAGGATCTCGATCGTCCGGCCCGCGTCGCGCTTGCCGACCGTGAACTCCATGTTGGCCGCGCCCTCGCTGCGGGCGTGGCTCTGGACGATCATGTCGACGTTGACATTGGCGTCGGCCAGCCGGCCGAAGATCTTCGAGGAGACGCCCGGCGTGTCCGGCAGGCCGAACAGGCTGATCTTGGCCTCGTCGCGGCTGTAGGCCACGCCGCTCACGATGCGCTTTTCCACGATCTCCTCCTCGTCGCAGACGATGGTGCCCTGTCCGGGCGCTTCGCCCGGCTCGACGAAGCTGGACAGGACGCGCAGCGGCACGTGCTGCGACATGGCCAGCTCGACCGATCGGGTCTGCAATACCTTGGCGCCCAGCGACGCCATCTCCAGCATCTCCTCATAGGAGATGCGGGCCAGCTTGCGGGCCTTGTTCTCGATGCGCGGGTCGGTGGTGTAGACCCCGTCCACGTCGGTGTAGATGTCGCAGGCCGCGTCCAGGGCGGCGGCGATGGCCACGGCGCTGGTGTCCGAGCCGCCCCGGCCGAGGGTGGCGATGCGGCCGTCGCGGGTGACGCCCTGGAAGCCGGCGATCACGGCGATCTCGCCTGCGTCCATGGCGGCGGCCAGCTTCTCGGGCGGAATCTCGTCGATGCGCGCCTTGCCGTGCGCCTCGTCGGTGATGATCGGGATCTGCCAGCCGAGCCACGACTTCGCCCGCAGGCCCATGTTGCGCAGGGTCATGGCCAGCAGGCCGGCGGTCACCTGTTCGCCGCTGGCGACGACCATGTCGTACTCGTCATCGCTCGCCGGAATGCCCTGCGCGGCCGCGCCGGCGCCGTCGGTCCAGGCGACCAGTTCATTGGTCTTGCCGGCCATGGCCGAGACCACCACGGCGACCTGCTTGCCGGCCGCGACCTCGGCCGCGACCAGCCGCCCGACGCGGCGGATGCGCTCCAGGTCGGCCACCGAGGTGCCGCCGAATTTCATCACCAGCCGTGACACGTCAGGCCGCTCGCCCCCTCGTTTGGCGGTTTTTTCTTGCCGAAGCAGCGTTTGGAACGCCGCGCCTGCGCAAGAGGTCGCCTTCTAGCGAGGCTTTCGCGGCGCCGCAATGCGCCAGATCACGACCGCCATGCTTGCCGTCGACGGCCCGCCCCCGGCGTTCTAGATAGAGGCATGACCGCGCCCGCCGCAGAGCTCCGCACCAGTATCGATCCCGACGACGTCGAACGGTTCTCGCGCATCGCCGCCGAGTGGTGGGACCCGCGCGGCAAGTTCGCGCCGCTGCACAGGTTCAATCCGATCCGGCTGGCCTTCATCCGCGAGCAGGCGCTGGCGCGGTTCGGCCGCGACGGCTGTCTGCGCCGGCCGTTCGAGGGGCTCAGGCTGCTCGACATCGGCTGTGGCGGCGGCCTGCTCAGCGAGCCGATGAGCCGGCTGGGCTTCGAGGTGACCGGCGTCGACGCGTCGGAGCGCAACATCGGCACGGCCTCGGCCCACGCGGCCGAACAGGGGCTCGACATCGCCTACCGCGCCTCGACGGCCGAGCAGCTGCTGGCCGAAAGGGCCGGGCCGTTCGACGTGATCCTCAACATGGAGGTGATCGAGCACGTCGCCGATCCGGGCGAGTTCCTGCGCACCACGGCCAGGCTGCTGGCGCCGGGCGGACTGATGATCGTCGCCACCCTCAATCGCACGATCAAGGCCCTGGCCCTGGCCAAGATCGGCGCCGAATACGTGCTGCGCTGGGTGCCCGCCGGCACGCACGACTGGAACAAGTTCCTCACGCCGGATGAGCTGCGCTCGTTCCTCGAGGGCCATCCGTTCGACATCGAGGGACCGTTCGGCCTCGCCTACAATCCGCTGCTCGGCAAGTGGGTCCGCTCGCCCGACGCGGACGTCAACTACCTGATGACCGTGACCCGCCCGGCCCGATGACCATCCGCACGGCCCGTCTCAGGCTCGCGCCGGCGCGGCACAGCGACCTGCTGGCCGTGGCGGCCGGCGAGGCGGCCCTGGCCAGGGCGCTCGGCGTCACCATCGCGCCCGACTGGGCGGGAGAGGACGCCATGGACGCCATCGGCCGCAGCCGCGACATGCTGGCCGACGATCCGGACCTGGCGCAGTGGTGGATGCATTTCATCATTCATGAGGCCGACAACCGGCTGATCGGTCTGGGCGGCTTCAAGGGCCAGCCCGCCGGCGGCCAGGTCGAGATCGGTTACGAGATCGCCCCGGACTACCGCGGTCAGGGGCTGGCCACCGAGGCGGCGCGGGGCATGGTCGACCACGCCCTGGCCCATCCGACGGTCGACCATGTGCTGGCCCACACCCTGCCGGTCGAGAGCGCCTCGACGACGATCCTGCGCCGGCTGGGCCTTCGGTTCATTCAGGCCCTGACCGATCCCGACGACGGCCCGATCTGGCGCTGGCGGCTGGATCGTTGATCCTCACCGACCGCATTCCGGAGTTCAGCGGTAATCCGTGGCCGAAACCATCCGCCGCGACCCGTTCAACAGATCGGCGATCTGGCCCGATTGCTCGAAATCCTCGTCCAGAAAGCCGCCCTTGAGCCGGTAGGCGCCCTCGTCGAAGCAGCGCACCGCGGTGGCCAGCATCATCGAGACGCTGTCGAAGACGATCTCGTGCTCGTCCTCGCCCGGCAGGAATTCGACCACGCAGCCATGGTCGCCGGACTCCGGGTCGCAGATGACCGCCAGATAGCCGCCTCCGCCGTCGGTCAGGATCGGGAACCAGCTGGCCGGCCACAGGTCGGCGAGCGCCGCGAACCCCTTGTAGTGTTCCAGCGCCTCGGCGACGGGCATCCAGTAGTGTCCGGGAATCACATGGCCGTCGCCGAGCGTGCGGCCGACCGGCAGGTCGACCCCGTCGTGGCGACCGTACATCGCGACCAGGTCCTCCGGCGGCGGGCCGGCGACCATCATCGCGTCCTCGACGTCATACGGGGCGATGCCCGGCTGCAGCATGTCGGCGGCCGGCCGGTTCAGCCGGCGCAGGCGGTCGGTCAGGGCGTCGACCTGCTCGAACACCAGCATCATCTCGCTCATCCGATACGTCGCCGCATTTAGTTCACCTCCGACTTTTTCGGCGGCGCCGGCGGCAGGGCCGCGACTGGCACGCCGTCCTCGACGAGGCTCTTCACCTCGTTCGGGGTGGCCTCGCCGTAGATGCCGCGTTCTTCCGACTGGCCTTCGTGGATCGCGCGGGCCTCGCGGGCGAAGGCGTCGCCGACGTAGTCGAAGTTCTCCTCGACATGGGCGCGGACCTTGCCAAGGGCCTCCATCATCATCTGGCGCGCGGCCGGCGGCAGGTCGGCGCCGCTCTTCTGCGCCTTGGTCCCGGCGACGGCCGGGGCCATGATCTGCTTGCGCACCGCCCTGCTGGCGCAGACCGGGCATTCGAGCAGGCCGCGGGCGGCCTGGTCGTCGAAGTCGGCGGAGGTCCCGAACCAGCCCTCGAAGGCGTGGCCATGCTCGCAGGCGAGGGCGTACCTGATCATGGTCCGGTGAACGCGCGGGCGTTGGCCAGGGCGGGGATGGCCGCGCGGGCCTTGTCGGCCTCGGCCAGGTCCAGATCGGCGATCAGCACGCCGGGGTCGTCGTGATCCAGCTTGCCGATCACCTCGCCCCAGGGCGCGACGATGGTCGAACGGCCCCAGGTGCCGCGGCCGTCCTCGTGGAAGCCGCCCTGGGCCGCCGCGAGCACGAAACTGCCGGTCTCGATCGCCCGCGCGCGCAGCAGGACTTCCCAATGGGCCTCGCCGGTCGGGCGGGTGAAGGCGGCGGGAATGGTCATGACCTTCGCCCCGGCCAGCGCCAGCGCACGGTACAGGGCCGCGAAACGCATGTCGTAGCAGATGGTCAGGCCCATCCGGACGCCGTCGACGTCGGCCACGACGGCGCGATCGCCGGGTTCGTAGGTCGCCGATTCCCGCGCCGTTTCGCCGGTCGGCAGGTCGACGTCGAACATGTGCAGCTTGTCGTAGGTCGCCACGATCCCGCCGGCCGGGTTGACCAGCACCTGGCGGTTGGCGGCCTTGCCATCCTCGCGCCGGACCAGCGCCGAGCCGATGTCGATCCACACGCCGAGCTCGGCGGCCAGCGCCCGCAGTCCGCCGACAACCGGGTCGTCGGCCAGTACCGCCAGCTGGGGCAGCAGCCGGTCCCGGTCGCGGTCGAGGATGTTGGTCCCCTCCGGCGTCAGGATGAAGGTCGCGCCCTGGCCGGCCGCCTCGCGCACAAGCGGAACGACATGGGCCAGCGCGGCCGCGTGCGTGGCCGGCGTGCGGGTCTGGACCAGGCCGACGCGCAGGGTCATGCGGCCAGCAGGTCGTCCAGCTTGCCCTCACGGTCGAGGGCCAGCATGTCGTCGCAGCCGCCGATGTGCTCGCCCGCGTAAGCAAGACGGAAGGCGAGGAACGAATTAGCCATATGCACGACGCGCTCGGGTTGCTCATGACCGCGTGCAATATTTCGCCGACGGAAATGGTTCCGAAGCTCAACTACGCGTTTGGCTGCTACATGATCCGCGCGGGAGATCTGGGTGAAGTCGGCGCCCTTCTGGCCGAGCAGGCCCAGGGCGCGGGCGCAATAGCCGCAGAAGGGGCGGGTGTAGATGGTGACGTGGGCCATGGTCTCTCAACGCTGACGTATGCTGACAGTCATATAGTGGTGTCCGCCCCGCCGCGCACCTTGGCGATGACGGCCAGATCGACGGCGGCGGCGCCCGCGGCCTTCAGCGCCCGCGCGCAGGCGTGGGCCGTGGCGCC
>DAORNX010000120.1:0-6792 GCA_035441225.1 Caulobacter sp. | reverse complement strand
TGCTCGCCAGGTTGTGCCCGTCGAAGTGATCGAGGGCCGCGGCCTCCAGGCCGCCCAGCTTGATCAGCTTTATTCCACCCAGGCCCTGCTGGAGGCTCTTCATCTTCAGGGCCTGGTGATGACGCAGGCGTACGCCCCAGGCGTTCAGGCCCGTGCGGGTCAGGCGCAGGCTGAACCAGGCCGCAACGGCGACGAGGGAAGCGACGGCGATCCCGGCCAGCGGCGAGGCGATGATCAGCAGGACCGCGAGCCCGCAGATCACCAGCAGTTCCGCGATCAGGGCCAGGCCATGGTGGGTCGCCTGGGCCGCGTCGTGCGCCTCGTTGCTCACCGTGCTGATCAGGTGCGCCGAGTTTCGCCGGACGTGGAAACCGAAAGGCTGCGCCAGATAGAGGGCGTAGAGGCGACGGGCGATGTCCGCCTGGAGGTCGTAGCGAAAGGCGGCGAGGCGCAGGGCGACCAGCGCCTGACAGGCCAGCTTGAAGGCGAAGAAGATCACGAGGCACAGCATGGTGACGCGCACCAGGCCCGCGTGATCGCGGGCGCCGACAAGGCTCGCCCAGTGGCCGACGAGCGTCGCTTCAGAACGGGGAACGGGCCCGGAGAGAAGCTGGATCACGGGAATGACCAGGCCGACGCCGGCCAGCTCCAGCAGCATGCCGAAGACCATCAGCGCCAGGAGCCCGGCCAGGCCGGCCCGGCGGCCCGGTCCCAGGACCTGCCCGATCGCCGACCAGGCTGACAGCGGGGGCGTCACGCGCCGGGGACCCGGGGCGACAGGCGACGGATATACAGCGACCTCGGCTCCCGGTCGCGGTCGAGGTGAAGGCACCGGGATTTCAGGAGGTCGTAGGCCTCGTGCATCAGCATGTTCCCGGCCAGCAGGATCTCCCATTCCGTGTTGTGGGAGAGGAAGGCCTCGACCAGGTACTGCTCGTTCCAGAAGTAGACCCGGTCCCTCAGCCAGGTGTCCGGATAGTCGCGGGGCGAGAAGACGTCGTGGATATGGACGATGACGCCGGGCGCCAGCACGGGAAGAAGGTGCAGGTACTGGAACAGCACGTCTCCTTGCGGCCGGATCACGTGCGAGGAGTCGATGAACAGGATGTCGTCGCGTTCCAGCTGCCGGAACAGGTCCAGGGAAGTTGCTTCCACCTTCTGGCGAAGCACGCGAGGCCCCAGCGAGTCCAGCCAGTCCGGCGCGAACGGATCGATGCAGACGTGGTCGCAACGGTAGTCGGGGTCGGTCAGCGCGGCCCGGTCAATGGCGAGGCGGGCGATCTTGGTGGAGTGGCCCGACCCGACCTCGATGATCCGGCGCGGCCGGAAATGACCGATGACCTGGTACCAGAGCTCGGCGTCGCCGTGCTCGAACATGTTGTTGGCCAGGTGAAATCCACGATCGCCCGTCGGCGCCTCCGGCAGGGCGGCCAGTTCAGGCGCTTCGGGCAGGGCCTCCAGCAGGGCGATCTGGGCGGCGAGATTGAAATCGATCGCCGGCAGCGGCCGCGGCGCCCGCAGATCCCGCAGTGTCGCCGGATCGTAGAAGGCGTCGTGATAGTGATCGATCACCGGAAACACCCCGGCCCTGATCATCACGGCCTTGCTGAGAGGGAAATACCGGAAGCGGTACCTCAGGAATCGCAGCACCCGCGCCGGCAGCGGCAGCCAGACCGCGATCAGCAGGTCGACGATTCTGTGTTTCCAACTCATGGCTTGAGCGCAGATCCCAGAACCGCTTGATGGCCGCCCGACGCGGCGGCGGTCGCGACATTTGGCCGACGCTTCGGGAATAAGGCATGGTCGCCGCGGCGGCTACCCCGCGCATGTCCGGTCTGGCCGCCGGGGCGACGGGGCTGGCCGTTCGGGTCGGGAGGGAACGGTTCAACATGCAGACGGCCAGTCCCCGCAGGATCCTGGTCCTCGGCGCCACGGGCATGCTGGGGCAGACCACGGTCCGTCTGCTCGCCGCCGCTCCCGGCCTGGCCGTCACCGGGACGGTCCGGTCCGACGCCGCCTGCGGCCGGTTCCCGGAAGAGCTCCGAAAGACTCTGATCCGCGACGTTGACGTCCGGGACGCCACGACCCTGGAGCGGGTGTTCCGGGACATCCGGCCCGAGGTGGTGATCAACGCGGTGGGCGTCATCAAGCAGCGACCCGAGTGCGACGATCCCCGGGTGGCCATGCCGGTCAACGCCGAGCTGCCGCATCGGCTTGCACGGCTCTGCGCCGCGACGGGCGGGCGGCTGATTCACCTGAGCACGGACTGCGTCTTCGGCGGGGCGCGCGGCGACTATGTCGAGGATGACGAGCCCGACGCCATCGACCTCTACGGGCGCAGCAAGCTCATGGGCGAGGTGGTCGACGGCGACGCGATCACCATCCGCACGTCACTGATCGGCCATGAACTTCGCGAGGGACTGGGACTGCTGGAATGGTTCCTCGCGCAGCGGGGTGAGGTCACCGGCTTCACGAAGGCGATCTTCTCGGGACTTCCGGTGGTCGAGCTGGCCTGCGTGCTGCGCGATCATGTGATTCCCCGTCCCGGCCTTCGCGGGCTGTTTCACGTCGCGGGGCCACCGATCAGCAAGGACGCCCTGCTGCGGCTGCTGGCCCGCGTCTATGACCACCCGGTCGAGATCATCGCCGATGACCGGGTGGTCATCGACCGGTCGCTCAATGCAACCCGTTTCAATCGCCTAACGGGCTACCGCCCGCCGCCGTGGCCGACCCTGCTGCGGCGCTTGCGCGACTTCGGCTAGAGCCAATCGACATTCACGACCTGGGGCGTTTTCTCACCGATTGTCCCCGCGAAGGCGGGGACCCAAGCCCAGGTCGCCGCCGAAACGGCGCGTCAGGACCCGAAACACCGCTTGGGTTCCCGCCTTCGCGGGAACAATCGGAGCCCTTGGCGGCGCCCGCGCGCTGAATGTCGATTGGCCCTGGCCGCCCAGGTCGAGGATTTGGCGCTTCCCCCCGCGCCACGGGGCATACGACAATGCCCCTCGCCAGGCCGTCGCCATCGGGCGGCGCCCGCTGACCGCGCCTGCGTGTGGAGATCCCGTTGCTCAAGGTGATGACGATTATCGGCACCCGGCCGGAGATCATCCGGCTGTCCCGGGTGATCGCCAGGTTCGACGCTCACGTCGAACACCTGCTCGTTCATACGGGGCAGAATCACGACTACGAGCTGAACGAGGTGTTCTTTTCGGAACTGGGCCTGCGCGCGCCCGACATCTTTCTGGCGGCGGCCGGCGGCAATCCCGCCGAGACGATCGGCCAGGTCATCATCGCCATCGACCGGGTCTTCGAGACGCACCGGCCCGACGCCGTGCTGATTCTCGGCGATACCAACAGCAGCCTGGCCGCCATCGCCGCCAAGCGCCGCAAGATCCCGATCTTCCACATGGAGGCCGGTAATCGCTGTTTCGATGCGCGGGTGCCGGAGGAAATCAATCGCCGGATCGTCGACCATATCGCCGACATCAACCTGCCCTACAGCGCCATCGCGCGGGAGTATCTGCTGCGGGAGGGCCTGCCGCCGGACCAGATCATCGTCACCGGAAGTCCCCTGCGAGAGGTGCTCGAGCACTACCGGCCCGGCATCGAGGCTTCGGACGTCGTCGCCCGGCTTGGCCTGACGCCCGGCCGCTATTTCCTGGTCAGCGCCCATCGCGAGGAAACGGTCGATCCGCCGGCCTGCCTGGCGCGGCTGCTCGCCATCCTCAACGACCTTGCCGAGCGCTGGGGCGACCCGGTCATCGTCTCGACCCATCCGCGCATGCGCCGCCGCCTGGCCGAGCTCGGCGCGAGCCCTCATCCCGGTATCCGGTTCGAGCGACCGTTCGGCCTGTTCGACTACGGCAGCCTGCAGATGAACGCCCGGGCCGTCCTGTCGGACAGCGGGACGATCACGGAGGAAAGCGCCATTCTCAACTTCCCGGCGCTCAACCTGCGGGAAACGCACGAGCGGCCGGAAGGCTCGGAGGAGGCGTCGGTGATGCTGGTCGGGCTGAACCTCGCGCGCATCCTGCAGGGGTTGGCCATCCTCGAGACGCAGCCACGCGGCGAGGGCCGTCTGCTGGCGCTGCCGGCCGACTACCGCCCGACCAATGTCTCGGACAAGATCCTCCGGCTGGTCGTCGGCTATACGGACTTCGTCAACCGCAAGGTCTGGCGCCGCACCGATGTCTGAGGCCGTCGGCGTCACGATCGTCGTCCCGGCGTTCAATGCCGCCGCCCACCTGGACGAGACGCTCGACAGCCTGCTGGCGCAGGATCATCCGCGCCTTCAGATCATCGTCGTGGACGACGGATCGACCGACGACACCGCCGCCATCGCCGCGGCCCGCGGCGACCGGCTGACGCTTCTTCGCCAGTCGAATCGCGGCCAGAGCGCCGCCCTGGCCGCCGGGTGGGCCGCGGCGGCCCACGGCATCATCGGCTACCTTTCTGCGGACGACCGGCTGGCTCCGGGCGCGGTCGGTCGCTGCGCCTCTGCCCTCCAGGCCCGGCCCGACGTCGTGCTCGTCTATCCAGACTACCACGTCATCGACGCGGCTTCGTGTCGGCGGGCGACAGTGAGTCGGGCCGACTATGACCGCCGGCTGCTGTTCGGCGATGTTCGCTGCCTGCCCGGTCCCGGCGCGCTGTTCCGCCGGGCAGCCTATGAGGCGGCGGGGCCCTGGCGGTCCGACTACCGCCATGTGCCCGACATGGAGTTCTTCCTGCGGCTGGCCCTGCTGGGTGATTTCCTGCACCTGCCGGAGGCCCTGGCCGACTACCGTCTGCACGACGGCTCGATCACCGGTCGGCCCGTGCCCCGGACCTGGGCGGACGAGCCGCTGCGCATGGTCGACGCCTTCTACAGCCGGCAGGATCTGCCGCCCGAGATCCGCGCCTGGCGAGGTCGGGCGCGCGCCAACGCCGGCCTGCTGGCGGCGCGCTATCACACCAAGTCGGGCCGCTGGCCCACCGCCCTGATCCGTATCGCGGGCTCCATGCCGGACTGTCCCCCGGTCGTCATCTCGCGGTTGCGCCCCGCCGGCCTCGTCCGGTTCGCGCGTCGCGCCCTGGACGGCCGACGCGCCTGACGAGTTTACGGCCGAGCCGCCTGTGCTGTACCACGGCGTCAAGACAGCAACGGGGGTCTCGGGATGAAGTCAGGCGCAGGATCGACCATGACGTTTGATGAGGTCGTCCTCGGACGCCGAAGCATCCGCGGCTACAAGCCCGAACCCGTGCCCAGGGCGCTGATCCGCGAGGTGCTCGAACTGGCGATGCGCGCGCCGTCGTCGCTCAACACGCAGCCCTGGAACTTCTATGTGCTGGCCGGCGACGCGCTTGACCGCATCCGCGCCGGCAACACCGAGCGCAATCTGGCCGGCGTTCCGTCGTCCCGCGAGTTCCGCAGCCACGGCGAGTACGCCGGGGTCCACCGGGAGCGCCAGATCGAGATCGCCAAGCAGCTGTTCGCGGCCATGGGCATCGAGCGGGACAACAAGGAGAAGCGGACCGACTGGGTGCTGCGTGGCTTTCGTCAGTTCGACGCTCCCGTGTCGATCGTCGTCACCTATGACCGGTCGATCCACGGCGGTGATATCGCGCCGTTCGACTGCGGCGCGGTGACCAACGCCCTGGTCAACGCGGCCTGGTCGCGGGGCCTGGGCTGCGTGGTCAACAGCCAGGGGATCATGCAGTCGCCCGTGGTCCGCGAGCATGCCGGCATCCCCGACGACCAGGTGATCATGATCTGCGTCGCCATGGGATGGCCCGAGGACAGCTTTCCGGCCAACGCCGTGGTGTCCCGCCGCAAGTCGGTCGACGAGGCGGCGGTGTTCGTCGGGTTCGACGACTAGAACCAATCGACATTCACGACGTGGGGCCATCTTCTCGCCGCTTGGCGACTCCCGCGCGCTGAATGTCGATTTGACCTAGGTCCCGGGCCCGGCGTGCCGGGACAGCCCGCCCGTCTGGCGCAGGGCCTCGAACAGGCCGATGCCGGCGCTGACCGACAGGTTCAGTGATCGGGCCCCTGGCTTCAGCGGAATGACCACACGGGCGCCCGCCGCGTCGTGCACCGCCGGCGGCGCGCCGGCCGTCTCGCTGCCGAACAGCAGAACGTCGTCGGGATGGAAGGCGAAGGCGTCGAGCGCTGTCGCGCCGCGGGTCGTGAACAGCACCAGCCGGCCCGGCGATCGGTCCTGCTGGAAGGCGTCCCAGTCGGCGTGCCGGGTCATGTGCCCGAGCGGGCCGTAGTCGAGCGCCGCGCGCTTCATCCCGGCGTCGTCGAACCGGAAGCCGACCGGCTCGATCACGTGCAGGGCGACGCCGAAACAGGCCGACAGCCGGATGCAGGCGCCGACATTCTGCGGAATCACGGGCTGGAACAGGGCGAGGCGCAACCGGCTGGGAGGCATGATGCTGAGGGGCGGGGTCATGAACGGTCGGAGACCGACGTCTTTCCGCCGGGGCGACGATCTTGGCCAGCCCCAATCTGCTCGCGGAAGCGACGGCCCTCGCCTGACACCGCCCTTGCGCCGACCGGGCCGCCGGACAAAGCTTGCGACTCCCGCCGCCGGAATCCGTTCGATGAACCGTCTCCACCGCTGGCTGCCCCTGGGCGCCGCCATGGCCATGATGATCGGCCTGACCGGCGCGCGGTCGGCGAGCTGGTCGGATCTCGATCGGGACTATGTCGCCTTCATCCATCGACAGGATCCGCTGCGGGCCGGCGGCCGCGGCGACCGCGAGGCGCTGACCCGCTGGCCGGACAACGCGCCGGCCGCCATC
>DAORNX010000119.1:0-6809 GCA_035441225.1 Caulobacter sp. | reverse complement strand
GTCGAAGCGCCCCGCGCCGGTGCTGCGCGCGGAGTAGCCTTGAAAACATAGGCGTGAGCACCGCTTGCGCCCGGCTGCCGCACACCCGATATTCGATGCGCGTCCATCTCGGACGCGATGAAAAGGGTTCATTCCATGAGCGACTTCGAACGCGGTACGGCGCGCTCGATCCCGCAGGCCGCCGACATGACGATGGACGCGGGTCTCCGCGCCTTCATGCTCGGCGTTTACAACAAGATGGCGCTGGGCCTGCTGCTGTCGGCCGTGCTGGCCTACGCGACCTCCAGCATCCCGGCGGTGACAAGCCTGCTGTATGTCACCACCCCGACCGGCGCCCTGGCCGGCTTCACCCTGCTCGGACAGATCGTGCGCTTCGCGCCGCTGGCCATGGTGCTGGTGGTCATGCTCGGCATGCGCAACATGACCGCGCGCAGCTCGGGCATCTACTACTGGTCGATCGTCACGGCGATCGGCGCGGGCCTGGGCATCTGGCTGCTGATCTACACCGGCGCCTCGGTGTTCATGACCTTCCTGATCACGGCCACCGCCTTCGGCGCCCTGAGCCTGGTCGGCTACACGACCAAGAAGGACCTGTCGGGCTTCGGCAGCTTCCTGATCATGGGCGTCTGGGGCCTGGTCATCGCCAGCCTGGTCAACATGTTCCTGCACCTGCCGGCGATCTACTGGATCGTCAACGTGGTCGGTGTGCTGATCTTCGCGGGCCTGACCGCCTACGACACCCAGCGGCTGAAGCTGACCTACTACCAGGTCAAGGGCAGCGGCGAGGGGATGGCCGTGGCCACCAACATGGGTGCGCTGAGCCTGTATCTGGACTTCATCAACCTGTTCCAGTTCCTGCTCGCCTTCATGGGCGGCCGTCGCAGCTAGCCGCGACGCAGCGCTCAAACGATCAGGCCCCGTCGGGAAACTGGCGGGGCCTTTTCCTTGGAGCTTTGCTCGCTTGAAGCGATATTGCGGTCTCACGAACCCTCAGGCAGCGCGGGCCCATGGCAGAGAGCGATGATGATCGGCCACGCCACACGGCTGCCGACTACTACGGCTTTTTTCTGGAGGAGTTGTTGGAGATCATCGCCGACGGGGAGGCTGCCGGAATGGCGCCGGCCGCCACCGACCTGTTGCGGCGCGCCTACGGCCGCTTTCGCATAGAGTTCGAGCAGCGATACCCGTCCGCGGGTTTCAAGGCTCCGCTGGAACCGCCGGCGGCAAGTGACAGCGCGGCTGGCGACCCAGTGCCCTGGCATGTCGTGGCGGCCATCGTCGATGACGCATTTGCATCAGAAGCCGACGTCGACGCCATTGAGCTGTTGAATCAAGCCGAACGGTTGCTCCGGCCTCGAGTTTAGCTCGGGACCAAGCTCGACCTTCCCGCAACGCCTATTCCACGACGGTGAACCGGCCCTTGTCGAAGACCCGCAGGACCTGCTCCAGGTCGTGGCCGCGCTTGAGGATGTGTCCCGACTGGGTCAGCACCGCCCACTGGCCCTGCTTGCGGGCCAGGGCCGGGCGCTTCTCGATGCGGTAGAGCGGCTGTTCCGACGCGCGGCGGAAAACGCTGAAGACGCAGCTCTCCGACAGGCCCGCGATGGCGTAGTCGCGCCACTCGCCCGCGGCGACCATTCGTCCGTACAGTCGCAGCAGCCGTTCCAGTTCCCGCCGCTCGAAAAAGACCACCGCGGCGGCGGGCTGGGAGTATGTCGGATCGAACGCCATGCCGGTCCGCAGGCTAGACCTGAATCGAGCGGTTTGGCGAGGGGCGTCACGGATCGGCCACGGTCGCCGGGATTGTGGACCGCCGGTTACCAACCGCCTCCAAAAGACCTTATTTCGGACGCGCGCCCGCCGGTAACGGCCCCCAGTTTAACAGCGTCGGCCGGTCGGAAGCGGCGCTGGTCCCGGATCCTGAACAGCCCCCCCAGCCCCCCTGGGATCGCGCGTTTCGGGCCGGCCGATACCTGAACGCCCCTCCTATGAACCCCCGTTGCCTTCCCCTCCGGCAGCGGGGGTTTCATTTTGTCCGCAGCACAGGACAGGGGCGGAAACGACCATGGGCAGACTCGAAGGCCGCCGGGCCATCGTCACGGGCGCCGCCAGCGGCATCGGCCGGGCCAGCGCCGAGCTCTTCGCCAGCGAGGGGGCCCGGGTGCTGGCCGTCGACCGGCCCGGCGCCAACCTCGCCTTCGAGCACCCCGCCATCGAGAGCCTTGGTCGGGACATCAGCGAGGACGACGCGCCGGCCGCCATCGTCAGCCGGGCGGTGGACGCCTTCGGCGGCCTCGACATCGTCTACAACAACGCCGGCGTGTCCGGCTCGACGCCGGTTGGCGAGACCAGCGACGAGTCCTTCGACCGGCAGATCGCCGTCAACCTGCGGGCCGCCTTCCGCATCAGCCGCGAGGCCGTGCCGCACCTGGTCAGGTCGGGCGTCGGGCGGCTGATCTTCACCGCCTCGATCATGGCGCGGCACACCGACAATGGCCTGGTGGCCTATTCGGCGTCCAAGGCCGGGGTCGTGGGCATGATGCGCACCTTCGCGCTGGAACTGGGCCGCCATGGCGTGACGGCCAACGCCATCCTGCCCGGGGCCATCGCCACGGGCATGACCGCCGCCAGTTTCGCCCATGACGAGATCGCCGCCCTGTGGGCCAAGAAGGCGGCGCTCAAGCGCCTGGGCCAGCCGATCGACATCGCGAGGGCGGCGCTGTTCCTGGCGTCCGACGACGGCGGCTTCGTGACGGGCCAGGCCCTCGGCGTCGACGGCGGGCTGATGCTGCGGGTGTGAAGGCGTGGTTCGACACGCGCTACGCGCTGCTCACCATGACGTGGTTCAGCGACAACCCCGCCACGTCATCCTGAGCAGGCCCGAAGGGCCGTGTCGAAGGACGCAGGGCTGCTACTTCGCCAGCACGGCGAGGATCTTCCCGCCCTTCGGCGCCTGGACCAGCACGGCCATGGCCAGCCCCTCCAGGGTGGTCGACGGAATCCGGTAGGCCGTCGGCCGGCCGCGCCAGGCGCCCAGTCGAACCATCTCGCGCACGACATTGCGCTGGACCAGGGTCTGGCCCTTGTTATCGCCGCGACGCGGCGTCACTTCCAGCGCGCGGGGATCGTAGCGGACCAGCCAGACGTCGGCCCCGCCACGCGGCGCAGGCCCCGAGCCGACCGCCACCCGGCGTTCGCCCATGAACATCATGTCCGGCGGCCAGGACGGCGTCTTCAGGGCCGCGGCCACCAGATCCTCGACCGCGTCGTCCTTGACTCCGGACGCTTGCGCCCGGCCGTCGACAACCACCTGCGGCGTGTAGACCTCGCGCAGCGCCAGCCTGCGGGCGTAGGCGCGCTGGCGCTCGGTGAACTCGGGGCGGGCGAAGGTGTCGGGCCAGCCCAGATAGTCCCAGTAGTCGACGCCGAAGGTCAGGGCCAGGACGCCGGGCCGCTCTGCGAGCTCGCCGACCAGGGCGTTGGCCGCGCCGCAGGACGAGCAGCCCTGGGCGGTGAACAGTTCAACCACCACCGGCGGCCTGGCAAGCGCCGGCGACGCCGTCGGAAACAACAGCAGCAGGACGAGGGCGAAAAGGGCTTTGCGCATCGCGCCGCACTTAATCGGAGAAGGACCGGAGACGCGTTTCACGAGGCCGTGAACGGGAAGGGGACATGTTCCGGCGAAGCCGGTACGTGTCCCCCAAGACCGTGTTCAGGATTTAGGGGACACGTACCTGCGGTACATGTCCCCTGTCGCTCAGGCCGCGCCGCCGGCGAGGTTGCGCAGCACGTAGTTCAGCACACCGCCGTTCTGGAAATACTCCAGCTCGGTCGGGCCATCGATGCGGCAGCGCACCGGGAAGCGGGCGATGCGGCCGTCCGACGGGCGGTAGAGCTCGACGATCAGCTGCTTGCGCGGCGACAGGTCCTGCAGGCCCCTGATCGAGACGATCTCCTCGCCGGTCAGGCCCAGGCGCTGCCAGCCGTCCGACAGGAACTGCAGCGGCAGCACGCCCATCTGCACGAGGTTCGAGCGGTGGATGCGCTCGAACGTCTCGGCGATGACGGCGCGCACGCCGAGCAGCTTGGCGCCCTTGGCCGCCCAGTCGCGCGAACTGCCGGTGCCGTATTCCTTGCCGGCGAAGACCACGGCAGGCCGGCCCTCGGCTTCGTAGCGCATGGCGGCGTCATAGATCGGCATGACCTGTCCGGACGGGAAATGCCTGGTCACCCCGCCCTCGATGTCCGGCGTGATCCTGTTGCGGATGCGGATGTTGGCGAAGGTCCCGCGCATCATCACTTCGTGGTTGCCGCGGCGGCTGCCGTAGCCGTTGAAGTCCTCGAACCGGACCTGGTGCTGCAGCAGGTACTCGCCGGCCGGCGAGGTCTTCTTGATCGATCCGGCCGGGCTGATGTGGTCGGTGGTGATGGAGTCGCCGAAGACGCCGAGGATGCGCGCCTCGATGATGTCCTTCACGCCGGCCGGCGTCATCGACATGCCCTCGAAATAGGGTGGGTTCTTCACATAGGTCGAGCCGATGTCCCAGGCGTAGGTCTGGCCGCCCTCGACCTTGATCGCCTGCCAGTGCTTGTCGCCCTTGAACACGTCGCCGTAGCGCTTGGCGAACATCTCGCTGGTGACCGACTTGCGCTGGAGGTCGGCGATGTCCTTCGAGGTCGGCCAGATGTCCTTCAGGAAGACGTCGTTGCCCTTCTTGTCCTTGCCGAGCGGCTGGGTCGCCAGGTCGATGCGCATCGAACCGGCCAGGGCGTAGGCCACCACCAGCGGCGGGCTGGCCAGGTAGTTGGCCCGCACGTCGGGGTTCACCCGGCCCTCGAAGTTGCGGTTGCCCGACAGCACCGAGCAGGCGACCAGGTCGCCCTCGTTGACCGCGGCGCTGATCGCTTCCGGCAGCGGGCCGGAGTTGCCGATGCAGGTGGTGCAGCCATAGCCGACCAGGTTGAAGCCCAGGGCGTCGAGGTGCTTGGTCAGGCCGGCCTTGGCCAGATAGTCGGTGACCACCTGCGAGCCGGGGGCCAGCGAGGTCTTGACCCACGGCTTGACGGTCAGGCCCTTGGCCACCGCGTTCTTGGCCAGCAGGCCGGCGGCGATCAGGACACTGGGGTTGGAGGTGTTGGTGCAGCTGGTGATGGCGGCGATGACCACGTCGCCGTGGCCCACGTCGAAGGACTCGCCGGCCACCGCGACGCGGCGGTCGGTCTGGTCCTTCTTGCCGAACTCGTCGGCCAGCGCGGTCTCGAAGGCCGCGGCGGCGTCATTCAGCAGCACGCGATCCTGCGGCCGCTTCGGACCAGCCAGCGAGGACTGCACCTGCCCCAGGTCGAGCTCGAGCACGTCGCTGAACACCGGTTCCTCGGCGTCCGGATCGAACCACAGGCCCTGGGCCTTGGCGTAGGCCTCGACCAGATTGACCCGCTGGGCGTCGCGGTTGGTGGCGCGCAGGTAGTCGATGGTCGACTGGCTGATCGGGAAGAAGCCGCAGGTGGCGCCGTACTCGGGGGCCATGTTGGCGATGGTCGCCTGATCCTCGATGGTCAGGTGGGCCAGGCCCGAGCCGAAGAACTCGACGAACTTGCCGACCACGCCCTTCTTGCGCAGCATCTGGGTGACGGTCAGCACCAGGTCGGTGGCGGTGGCGCCTTCCGGCAGGGCGCCGGTCAGGCGGAAGCCGATCACTTCCGGGATCAGCATCGGAATGGCCTGGCCGAGCATGGCCGCCTCGGCCTCGATGCCGCCGACGCCCCAGCCCAGCACCGACAGGCCGTTGACCATGGTCGTGTGGGAGTCGGTGCCGACCACGGTGTCGGGATAGGCGACCTCATGTTCGAGGCCGGCGTCCGGCGCGGTCCAGACGGTCTGGGCCAGGTATTCGAGGTTCACCTGGTGGCAGATGCCGGTGCCCGGGGGCACCACGCGGAAATTGTTGAACGCCGAAGAGCCCCAGCGCAGGAAGCGATAGCGCTCGATGTTGCGCTCGTACTCGCGGTCGACGTTCTCGCCATAGCTCTTGGCCGTGCCGAAGAAGTCGACCATCACCGAGTGGTCGATGACCAGGTCGACGGGGATCAGCGGGTTGATCTTGGTCGGGTCGGCGCCCAGGGCGTTCATGGCGTCGCGCATGGCCGCCAGGTCGACGACGGCCGGCACGCCGGTGAAGTCCTGCATCAGCACGCGGGCCGGGCGGAAGCTGATCTCGTGTTCGACGCCGCCCTTGTTGTCGACCCAGGCCGCCACGGCCTTGAGGTCGGCTTCGCTGGTGTCGCCGCCGTTTTCGTTGCGCAGCAGGTTCTCGAGCAGAACCTTCATTGACACGGGCAGCCGGCTCACGCCTTTCAGGCCGGCGTCTTCCGCCGCGCTCAGGCTGTAGTAGACGTAGGAGGTTCCGCCGACCGTCAGGGTGCGGCGGGTTTGCAGGCTATCGATAGACGCCATGTGGGGGAGTCCTTTCCTGTTCTCGGCCGCCCGAAAACCACTTCCGGGATCGCGCGCTCGGAAAGGACTCACAGCGTCCCCCCCGGCGCGGCGCATCTCCCCGCGCGCACGCGGGGGGCCGATGGCGCGCTGCATACGCCCGGTCGCGCCATACGTCCATGCCCGCGTCAGGGACTTTTCGGCGGTCCGCGAGGCGCCGCGATGATTTCCGGACTGGTCGTCGAGGACCTCGCCATACGCCGCGGCGAGCGGCTGCTCTTCGAGCGCCTGTCGTTCGAAGCCCGGGCCGGCGAGGCCGTGGCCCTGGTCGGCCGCAACGGCGCGGGCAAGACCAGCCTGCTGCGGGCGGTGGCCG
>DAORNX010000118.1:0-6880 GCA_035441225.1 Caulobacter sp. | reverse complement strand
TGAAGAAGGGTGAGCTGAAGGTCGTCTTCGCCGGCGAGCGCATGCAGGGCGGCTACGTGCTGGTGCGCATCCGCAACGACAGGACCGGCGGAAAGCGCTCCAACTGGCTGTTGATCAAACACCGCGACGACTTCGCCCGCGAGGGCGACAAGGACCGGCTCCTCAGGGACACCGCCTTCTCGGTCGCCTCGGGCCGCACGATGGAGGACATCGCGGCCGGCAGGGGCAAGGCGCCCAGGCCGTTTATCACCAGGGTCCGGCGGGGCGCGGGCGCTGTCTGGAACGGCAAGGGCTCGCCTGAAGCCAGCGGCGAGGCCGAGGCCGCGCGGCACGACTCGCCAAGGGCCGCGAAGGCCGCCCGGCCGAAGACGGCCGCCGCCCTGCCCGGTTTCGTCGAGCCTCAGCTGTGCAAGCTGGTCGATCGTCCGCCGCGGGGCGCGGGCTGGGCCCATGAGATCAAGTTCGACGGCTATCGCATGCAGCTGCGCGTCGAGGGCGGCGCGGCGGCGCTGAAGACCCGCAAGGGCCTGGACTGGACGGCGAAGTTCCCCGAGATCGCCGCGGACGCGGCCGGCCTGTCCGACAGCCTGGTCGACGGCGAGATCGTGGCGCTCGACGCCGACGGCTCGCCCGACTTCGCCGGCCTTCAGGCGGCCCTGTCGGACGGCAAGACGCAAGACCTCGTGTTCTTCGCCTTCGACCTGCTGTTCGCGGCCGGCGAGGACCTGCGGGCCCTGCCCCTCTCCGAGCGCAAGGCGCGCCTTCAGACGCTGCTGGACAAGGGGGGCGGCGCACGCATCCGCTATGTCGAGCATTTCGCGACAGGCGGCGACGCGGTGCTGAGTTCCGCCTGCCGTATGTCGCTCGAGGGGATCGTCTCAAAGAGGCTCAGCGCCCCCTACCGGTCCGGCCGCGGCGACACCTGGCGCAAGTCCAAGTGCCGCGCTGGTCACGAGGTGGTCATCGGCGGCTGGACCAGCAACGGCGGGGCCTTTCGATCGCTGATCGCCGGGGTCATGCGCGACGGCAAGCTGGTGCACGTCGGCCGGATCGGCACGGGCTTCGGCCGCGACAAGGTCGCCCGGCTGCTGCCGCGGCTGAAGGCGCTGGAGACCGACCGCTCGCCGTTCGCGGCGCGGCTGCCGCGGGGCCATGGCGACACCCACTGGGTCAAGCCGCGGCTGGTGGCCGAGATCGAGTACGCGGGCTTCACCGGCGACGGCGCGATCCGCCAGGCCGCCTTCAAGGGGCTGCGCGAGGACAAGCCGGCCTCGGAGGTCGAGGCGGAGACGCCGGCTCCGGCGAAGACCAGGCTCGCCGCACCCCAGCCGACGGGCGCCGCCGGCAACGTCGTGATGGGGGTCACCCTGTCCAGTCCGGACAAGGTGCTCTGGCCCGACGCCGGCGACGACCGGCCGGTGACCAAGCTGGATCTCGCCCGCTACTACGAGGCGGTGGCCGACTGGATGATGCCGCACATCGCCCGCCGGCCCTGTTCGACCATCCGCACGCCGGAGGGGATCGAGGGCGAGCGGTTCTTCCAGCGGCACCTGGGCAAGGGGGCCTCGGCCCTGCTCAGCGAGGTGGCCCTGGCCGGTGACCACAAGCCCTATCTGGTCATCGAACGGAAGGAGGCCCTTGCCGCCCTGGCCCAGACCTCGACCACCGAACTGCATCCCTCCAACTGCCGTCCTGACCTGCCCGAAGTCCCGGGCCGTCTGGTGTTCGACCTGGATCCCGACGAGGGGCTGGGCTTCGCCGACGTCATCGTCGCGGCCAAGGAGGTCCGCGAGCGGCTCGAGGCGCTGGGCCTGGTCGCCTTCTGCAAGACCACCGGCGGCAAGGGGCTCCATGTGGTCACGCCCCTTGCCCCGCCCCGCCGCGGCCGGCTGGACTGGCCCGCCGCCAAGGCGTTCGCCCACGAGGTCTGCCTGCGGATGGCGGCCGACAGCCCGGACCGCTACGTCGTGAACATGTCAAAAAAGCTGCGCAAGGGGCGGATTTTCCTTGATTACCTGCGCAACGACCGGCTCAGCACGGCGGTCGCGCCCCTGTCGCCCCGCGCGCGGCCGGGCGGGACGGTGTCGATGCCGCTGACCTGGACCCAGGTGCGGACGGGTCTGGAGCCGAAGAGGTTCACGATCCGCACGGCGCCGGCGATGGTGGCGAAGATGACGGCCTGGGAGGACTACGCGGACAGCGAGCGGTCGCTGGAGGACGCCATCAAGCGGCTCGGCGGCAAGCGGTTGGTCTAGCCTCACCACACGCCTCTCCCTCGCGGGAGATGCGTGTCGAGGATCAGGAGGCCTTCTTTCGTGCGGCCGCCTTCGCCTTGGCGGGCGCGGCCTTCCTCGCGGGCGTCGCGCCCTTCTTGCCCAGGCTCCGGCGCAGGGCGTCCATCAGGTCGACCACATTGGTGTCCTCGGGTTCGGCGGCAGTCACCTTGTGGCCCTTGCCCTTCTGCTTCTCCTCGATCAGCGCGCGCAGGGCGTCCTCGTAGCGGTCGTTGAATTCGGATGGATCAAACGGCCCTTCCTGCTGGGCGATGATCTTCTCGGCGATGGCGATCATGCCCGCGTCGGCCTTGTGCGCCGGAATGTCACCGAAAACGTCGTCCGCGTCGCGCACCTCGTCGCGGCTGCGCAGACTCCAGGCGACCAGTCCCCGTTCCTGCGGCTCGATGGCGATCAGCCGCTCCCGCTGGTGCATCACCAGCCGGCCGAGCGCGATCTTGCCGGTCCTGCGCATGGCTTCGCGGATGACGGTGTAGGCCTCGACGGCCAGCTTGCCGTCCGGCGCGAGGAAATAGGGACTGTCCCAGTAGAGCCGGTCGATGTCGTCGCGATCGACGAACCGCTCGATATCGATGGTCCGCGTGCTCTCCAGCCGGACCGCGTCGATCTCGTCGGGGGTGACGACGATGTAGTGGTCCTTCTCGTATTCGAAGCCCTTGACCAGGTCCGACCGCTCGACCGGGCCGAGCTCCGGATCGGTCGGGATCATGCGGATGCGGTTGTGGGTGTCCTTGTGCAGCAGGTTGAAATGCACGTCGCCCCCGGGGCTGGTGGCGGTGTAGAGAGCCACCGGACAGGTCACGAGCGACAGGCGCAGGTGACCCTGCCAGGTTGGACGCGGCGCCATGACGACCTCCGATGCGAATGGACCCCCGCTGAACGCGGCGCCCGCGGGCGAGGTTGCGAACGAGGTGCTGGTGGACGCGCGCGGCCATCGCTGCCCGGTGCCGACCCTGCGGCTGAGGCGGGCGCTCGAGACGGCCGGGCCGGGCGGGGTCGTGCGGCTGCTGGCGGACGACCCGATGGCGCGCATCGACGTGCCGCACTTCGCCAACGAGACCGGTTACACGGTCGTGGACCGCGGCGATCTTACCGCGGGGGGGCTCTTTTTCGTCGTTTCAAGACCGGCTTGATCTTCCGCGTATGCAGGGCGATTTCCATTTCGGTCGCCAGCGCTCCGCCGAAGAACAGCGCGTTGACGTTCCAGCTCAGCCAGATCAGGAACACCACCACCGTGCCGACGGAGCCATAGGTCGCGCCCAGGTGGGCGATTTGCTCGACGTAGATGGCGCAGAGCCACGAGGCGACCAGCGCCAGCACCGCCGAGGCGACTCCGCCGGCGATCGACGCCCGCCAGGCCACCGGCTCCCGCGACATGGCGAACCGGTAGATCAGGCTCATGGCCAGCAGCATGCAGATGCTGGTCCAGGTCCATTCGCTGTAGAGCCAGTTCAGCCCCGCCAGCGGCCTGAGGTTCCAGGCCGCAGACGCCACGCGCAGGCCGAGGAACAGCACCGACACCAGCCCGACCAGCACCAGCGAGGCGATCAGCACCAGCAGCGCCATCACGTTGAAGCTGACGAAGCCACGCTGGTTCTCCTCGTCATGGATGAACGACAGCCCGGCGAGCAGCGCCTTGTAGCCGCGATGGGCCGCGTAGCCGCCGATGAACAGGGCGATGACGCTCTGGGTCGACACCGCCGCCGACGGGGCGTGGGCGAGTCGCTGCAGTTCGTCCTGGAACATGCCCCGCGCGTCGGACGGCAGCATGCGCGCGAGCACCTCCGCCTGGTGAGCCACCTGTTCGGGTGTCAGCAGCAGGCCGTAGAGGCCCACGGCTATCACCAGCAGCGGAAACACCGCCAGCATGATCCAGAAGGACACGCCGCCGACATAGAGCATCACGTCGCGGCCCCAGAGTCGCTGCAGGGCCTTGCCCAACACTTCGATGGTCGCGCGCGCCCAATGCACAGGGTCGAGATCGAGGTGGACCGTGGGGTCGGGACGCTTGGCGGTCGACATCGGCGGAACCTGCCCGCGCCAGCCGTCCGGCGCAACGTCAAAGGCGCGCCGCGGCTGTTTGACCGCGACGCGCCTGACAGGATGACCTTGCCTTCGTCCTGTGCAGCCGACCCTCGCTTCGAGGGACGGGAGAGCGCGAGAGCCGGCCACAGGTCGAGAATGGAATCGCCTGGCTGAACCGTGGCTGAACAGCGTTCTCAGCCTGCGTTGTTCGCCGTGACCCTACAGCGCCCCCGACGCCTTCAGCGCCTCGATCTCGGCGGTCGAGAAGCCCCACTGGGCGAGCGCCTCGTCGTTATGGGCCCCGATCTTTGGCGGCGGCCCCTGGATCGCGCCCGGCGTGGCCGAAAAGCGCGGCGCGGGGGCCGGCTGAACCACGCCGTCCACGGTGACGAAGGTCTCGCGGGCCACGTTGTGCGGGTGGCGCGGGGCCTCGTCGAGCGTCAGCACGGGCGCGAAGCAGATGTCGGTGGCGTCCATGATCGCGCACCATTCGGCCTGGGTCTTGGTCGCCAGCACACCGGCCAGCTTGGCCTTCAGTTCCGGCCACTCATCACGGCTCATCTGATTGGCGAACTGCGGATCGGTAATGCCGGTCTTTTCAAGCAGAAGCGCGTAGAACTGCGGCTCGATCGAGCCGATCGAGATCCATTTGCCGTCGGCGCACTGGTAGGTGTCGTAGAAGTGGGCGCCGCCGTCGAGCAGGTTCGATCGCCGCTCATCCTTCCAGATGCCCGCGCCCTTGAAGCCGTAGAACATGGCCATCAGCGAGGCGGCGCCGTCGCTCATGGCGCAGTCGATGACCTGGCCCTTGCCGGTCTCGCGCGCGCTGATGATCCCCGCCATCAGGCCGAACGCGAGGTACAGCGCCCCGCCGCCAAAGTCGCCGACCAGGTTCAGCGGCGGCACGGGCTTGTCGCTCGTGCCGATGGCGTGCAGCGCCCCGGTGATGGCGATGTAGTTCATGTCGTGGCCGGCGGCCTTGGCGTAGGGTCCGGTCTGGCCCCAGCCGGTCATGCGGCCGAACACCAGCTTCGGATTGCGCTTGAGCACCACGTCCGGGCCCAGGCCCAGTCGCTCCATGACGCCGGGACGGAAGCCCTCGATCAGGCCGTCGGCGCTTTCAAGCAGCTTGAGCACCGCCTCGATCGCATCGGGCGACTTCAGGTCCAGCGCCACCGAGCGGCGGCCGCGGCTGGTCACGTCGGCCGGCGAGGCACGGCCCGCGCCTTTGCGGTCGACCCGCACCACATCGGCGCCCAGGTCCGACAGCAGCATGCCGCAGAACGGTCCCGGCCCGATGCCGGCGAACTCGACGATCTTCAGACCCGAAAGCGGACCCTTGCCCATGGTGTGTTTCCTCTGGTTTGGGCGAGAGCTAAAGCCACTGACGCACGGTCAGGCAAGCGGCCGGTCTTCAAGACGGTGGAAGATGCGGGTGACGATCACCTCGTCGGGATGGACGAGGTTATGGATGATGTAGGCCGCCTTGCCGAAGGGCGCGACGAGCTTCCGCCCGCTCGGTGGCTCTACCGGTGCGCCGCGCTCGGCATACTCCGCCAGACTCGCGGCCCGGCGAGAATGACATCCATGGCCTCCATGGCTCTCGCCTGATCGTCGCCCGCCAGAAAGTCGGCGAGACGCACCAAATCTCTGTGGGCGCTCGACAGGAAGCGAACCCGTCGCCTCACTTGACCGGCGCCGACCTTTCAGCCAGCCGCCGGCTGAGATGCTCGCGCACATGGGTGAAGACCGTCTCTGCGTCCTCAGCGACACCCGTGCGCTCGTAGTTTTCGATCCGGGCTTCCGAGATCGCCCAGTCATCGTGCTTGAGACCGCGTACGATCAGCCTCTCCGCGAAAGTCTCGACCGACTCGCCCGCTTCCTCGGCCGCTTTTCGCAAGGCGGCGAAGCGCTTGTCGTCGAGTTGCAGCGTAAGCTTGGTGTCAGCCATCCACATACACCATCAGATTGCAGCGGCGCCCAAACGTCTCCTCATAATTGCACCTACAGCGTCTGCCCGTCGTCGATGGTGATCAGCGTCCCGGTGATGAAGTGCGCGCGGCGGCCGGCCAGCATCAGCAGGGCCTCGTCCAGCACGTCCTCGTCCATCAGCCGGCGACGGGGGAAGCTCTTGATCTGCTTCTGGCCGCCCTCGGTCCTGAACCAGTCGGCATTGATCTCGGTCTCGATGTAGCCGGGGCAGATGGCGTTGACCGCGATGCGCGGCCGCGCCCACTCGCGCGCCAGCCCCTTGGTCAGCGAGGCGCAGGCGGCCTTGGAGGCGCAGTAGACGCTCAGCCCCGGCAGCTGGTTGAAGGCGGCGATCGAGGCGATATTGATGATCCGCGCCTCGCCGGCCTCGGCCACGCCGCTGGCGATCATCCGCCTGGCCGCCTCCACGGCCCCGAAATAGACGCCCCGCACGTTGACCGCGAAGGTCTGGTCGAAGGTCTCGACGCTCATGTCCATGGCCATGCCGTCGCCGCCGACGCCGGCGTTGTTGACCAGGATCGAGATCGGCCCCAGCGCCGCTTCCACCGCGTCGAACGCCGGACCGATGG
>DAORNX010000117.1:0-6880 GCA_035441225.1 Caulobacter sp. | reverse complement strand
GTGTGGCGCTGGCCGCCGCCGGCCTGGCGATGGCGGTCACGGCGCGTCGCGGCGACCTGCCGACCCCGAAGATGGACCAGGCCGACCTGGCCGAGGCGCGCGAAATTCTCGGCGTCGCCGCGAACGCCACGCGCGAGGAGATCCAGGCCGCCTATGCCCGGCTGATCCGCGCCGTGCACCCCGACGCAGGCGGCACGAGCGGCCTGGCGGCCAGGCTCAACGCGGCGCGGGATCGATTGCTGAAGAAATAAGGGGACATGTACCGCAGGTACGTGTCCCCGAAACCCACCGGTCAGGAAGTCGGGGACACGTACCTAGGGTACATGTCCCCTTGAGGATCAGGGCGCGATGACCATGCAGGCCTGCTTCTTGGCCTTGAGGGTCTTGCAGGCGGCGCGGGCGGCGTCGGCGGTCATGCCTTCGAAACGGACGCGGAAGTAGCCGCCTACGGCGTTGCCGATGGCCGCCTCGCCCTCGTGCACGGCCGAGGCGAACCGGCGCTGGATCAGGCTCAGCTGCTGACGGGCCTGTGACTTGGACTTGAAGGCCCCGGCCTGGATGGCCCACTGGCCGCGCGGCTTCCTGGGCGGGGCGGCCTTCTTCGGCGTCGCCGCCGCCTTGCGGGCCGGAGTCACGGGATCGGGCACCGGCGCCATGCGGCTCTGCACGACATAGGGGGTGGTGGAGGCGGGGCCGTCGGTCAGGACCACCCGCAGGCCTTCCTGGTCGGCGTCGCCCTGCTCGTAGGACGGCCGCTCGATCGGGCCCTCGACCACCGGTTCGAACATGGTCTGGGCGATGGTGATGGTTTCGCCGAGCGACCGGCGCTTGAGCACATCGAATCCGGTCATCAGCAGGTCTTCGACATTGTCGTCGCGGGTCGCGGTCGAGCGGCCGCCGAGCACCACGGCGATCAGGCGCTTGCCGTCGCGCACCGCCGAAGCCGCCAGGTTGAAGCCCGAGGCGTTGGTGTAGCCGGTCTTCAGCCCGTCCATGCCCCAGAACTGGCCCATCAGCCGGTTGTGGTTGGTCATGGTCACCCCGCGGTAGGTGAACGAGCGCAGGCTGAAGTAGCTGTAGTACTGCGGGTAGTCGCGCATCACCGCGCGCGACAGGATGGCGATGTCGCGGGCGGTCGAGATCTGTCGGCTGTCGGGCAGGCCCGAGGCGTTGACGTACCGCGTGTTGGTCATGCCGAGTTCCTGGCCCCGCAGGGTCATCAGGGCGGCGAAGCGCTGCTCGGTGCCGCCCATATGCTCGGCCAGGGCGACGGCCATGTCGTTGGCCGACTTCACCGCAATGGCCCGCATGGCGTCATCGACGGTGATCTTGTCGCCCGCGGCCAGGCCCAACTTGGTCGGGGGCTGCGAGGCGGCCTTGGCCGAGACGGTGATCAGGTCGGTCGGCTTGAGCCGGCCTTCAGAGATCGCCTCGAAGGCCAGGTAGAGGGTCATCACCTTGGTGATCGAGGCCGGATAGCGCGGGCTGTCGGCGCGCTTGGCGAACAACACCTCGCCGGTGTTGGCGTCCACCACGATGGCCGCGTATTTCGGCTCCGAGGCCGGAATGCTCAGATAAGGCACCTGGGCGGTGGCCAGCGTCGGCGCGCCGAGTCCGGTCGCCAGGGCGGCGATCAGGGCGAATGCGGAAGCGAGGCGGCGGGCGAGCTCGAACATGCGGCGTCCGTCGAAAAAGTCACGGTTTACAGAGCGGCTCCGAAGCTGCGCTGCGGCATTCAGCTAGCATGCATTGTTCCGTCTTTCGCCAAAGTAAACACCTGTTGAGCGAATCCGCCGCAGGGGAAGTCCCGGCGTTGTGCGTCGCGAAACGGTCATGTTGCACCGCACAAAAATTCATTGACTGCTGCACTGCAACATGAGACATGGGGAGCATCAGCAGCGACCTGAGTCGCCGCCGAACCCAAATCCCGGTCCTCCCCGACCACACAGGAGACTCCCGATGGCCACTGGCGCCGAAACCCTCAAGACCACGGTCGAGCAGTTCGCCACCGCTGGTAACCAGGCCTTCAAGGACAACGTCGAGAAGTCGCTGGCGACGCTCAACGAAGTCAACGCCTATTCCAAGAAGAACCTCGAAGCCGTCGTCGCTTCGGTCACCGCCGCCACCAAGGGCGCGGAAGTCCTGGGCGCCCAGGCGATGGCCTTCTCCAAGAAGAACATCGAAGACCAGGTCGCGGCCGCCAAGGCCCTGGCCGGCGCCAAGAGCGTGCAGGAAGCCGTCGAGCTGCAGACCGCCTGGATGAAGACCTCGCTGGAAGGCTACATGGCCGAGTTCGCCAAGTGGGGCGAAACCGTTTCCGCCTCCGTCAAGGACTCGGTCAAGCCGCTGAACGAGCGCGTCACCGCGACCGTCGAGAAGCTGCAGGCCGCGAAGTAAGAACCTGGACGCCGGGCGGGCGAGCTCCCCCCAGTAAGGCCCTCCGGGGTTCAAGTTCGCGTGAAGGCCCGGGTCGGCGACGACCCGGGCCTTTTTACGTCCGGGGATCGCTTCCGCCGCCGCCCCGGGCGCGCTAGCTTCGCGCCATGTCTCAAGTCTCCCATCGCCTTGCCGCCGCGGGCATCGTCCTGCCCGACCCCGTCGCCCCGATCGCCAACTACGTGCCGTTCGTGAGGGCAGGGGATCTGGTCCATATTTCCGGCCAGGTGTCGCTCGACGCTGCCGGCGGCATCACCGGAATCGTCGGCGTCGATGTCGACATGGCGACCGCCGTCCGCGCCGCCCGCCTGTGCGGCGTCAACCTGCTGGCGCAGATGCGCGCGGCCTGCGACGGCGACCTCGACCGGGTCCGGCGAGTGGTCAAGCTGGGCGGCTTCGTCCAGGCCGGACCGGACTTCTACGACATCCCCGCCGTGATCAACGGCTGCTCCGACGTGATGGTCGAGGCCTTCGGCGAAGCCGGCCGCCATGCCCGCTCGGCCGTCGGCGTCTATCGCCTGCCGCGCAACTTCTCGGTCGAGGTCGACGCCGTGGTGGAGATCGCCCGATGAAGATGAAGTCCAGACCCGAGCCGGGCGCCTTTGGCGAGGCCTGGGAACTGCTGTTCAGCCCGCCCGTGGCGCATCGGGGCCTGTGGACGCCGGGCGGCGCGCCCGAGAATTCGCTGGCCGCCTTCCAGGCCGCCTGCGTCGCGGGCTACGGCATCGAGCTGGACGTGCAGCTGACGGCCGACGGTGAGGCGGTGGTGTTCCACGACTACAGCCTGGACCGCATGACGGGCGAGGAGGGGCGGCTCGCCGACCGCGCGCTGCACGATCTGCGCGACCTGCGCCTGGCCGGGACCGACGAGACCATTCCGACCCTCGCCGAGGTGCTGGTCGAGGTCGGCCACCGCGCGCTCGTGCACATCGAGCTGAAGACGAAGTTCGGCGAGGTCGGGCCGCTGGAGAAGCGGGTCAGCGAGGTGCTGCTGGATCACCACGGGCCGACCTGCGTGATCGGTTTCAACCCCTACAGCCACGCCTGGTTCGCCGATCACCATCCACAGATCCTGCGCGGGCTCGACAGCTACGACTGGAAGGACGGGGCGGCCAGCAAGCTGACGCCGGAGATCCGCCAGGCCTACGCCAATCTCGAACATGTCGAGCTCGCCCGGCCCGACTTCCTGGCGCTGGACGCGAAGATGCTGCCCTCGCCGCGCGCAGACCTGTTCCGCGCAAGGGGCATGCCGATCATCGCCTGGACGGTCCGTTCGGCCGAGGAGTGGGAGCGGCTCGGCGACCATTGCGATAATCTGATCTTCGAGGGCTTCGAGGCGTGAGCCTGACGCCGGCGGTCGCCATTCACCGCCGCATCAGCGAGATCGGCCGTGCGGCCTGGGACGCCTGCGCGGGTGCGGATAACCCGTTCGTCGCCTTCGACTTCCTCGATGCGCTGGAGCAGTCCGGTTCGGTCGGCGACCGCACGGGCTGGGGTCCCTATCACCTCACCGTGGCCGACGACGCCGGCCAGGTGGCGGCCGCCATGCCGCTCTATCTGAAGACCCACAGCCAGGGCGAATACGTCTTCGACTGGTCGTGGGCCGACGCCTACGAGAAGGCCGGCGGCCGCTATTATCCCAAGCTCCAGTGCGCCTCGCCGTTCTCGCCGGTGACCGGCCCCCGGCTGCTGGTCCGGCCCGACGTCGATGCGGACGAGGGGCGGCGGATGTTGCTCGGCGGCGCCCTGACCCTCTGCGACAAGCTCGGCGCCTCAAGCCTGCACGTGACCTTTCCGAACGAGACGGACTGGACGTTTCTCGGCAACGCCGGGCTGCTGCAGCGGCAGGATCAGCAGTACCACTGGTTCAACCGCGACTACGCCGACTTCGACGCCTTCCTCGCCGACCTGTCGTCGGGCCGGCGCAAGACCGTCAGGCGCGAGCGTCGTCTGGCGCAGGAGGCCGTGGACGAGATCGTCGCCCTGACCGGAGCGGACCTGACCGAGGACCACTGGGACGCCTTCTACGGCTTCTACATGGACACCGGCGGCCGCAAATGGGGCCGGCCCTACCTGAACCGCGCCTTCTTCTCGCTGCTCGGCGAGCGAATGGCCGACCGGGTGCTGCTGATCATGGCCCGGCGCGGCGGGCGCTGGGTGGCCGGGGCCCTGAACCTGATCGGCGGTGACTGCCTGATCGGCCGCAACTGGGGCTGTGTCGAGGACATCCCGTTCCTGCATTTCGAGCTCTGCTACTACCAGGCCATCGAACACGCGATCCGCCTGGGCCTGCCGCGCGTCGAGGCCGGGGCGCAGGGCCAGCACAAGATCGCCCGCGGCTATCTGCCGGCGGCTGTCTATTCCGCCCACTGGATCGCCGACCCGGCCCTGCGCGAGCCGGTCCGCCGCTACCTCGACCAGGAACGGGCGGCGATCCGGCAGGAAATGGACTGGCTCGCGGAGGAGTATTCGCCGTTCAAGGCGGTGTAGGGGAGGCGCGGGGACTGGACGAGGACCAGGCCACACTCACGACCTGGGGCCGTTTTCTCACCGACTGTCCCCGCGAAGGCGGGGACCCAAGCGCGTTTGGCCGCCGAAACAGCGTGTCAGGACCCGAAACACCGCTTGGGTTCCCGCTTCCGCGGGAACAATCGGAGCCCCTGGCGGCTCCCGCGCGCTGACTGTCGATTGGCCCTGGCTGTCCCTCGGGACGGCTTGCCCTGTCCCGGCGCCGCAGCGGGACCGGGGCAGGCCTTCCAGTCCCAAGGGACAGGAAAGCCTGCCCCCCAGCTCTCAGGACCTGTCGAACGCGTCCCTGAGCAGCGCCGTCAGCGGCCCGTCCACATCCGCAGGCGAGTCCAGGGTGACCGCCGCCTTCAGCCGCTCGGACCAGCCCTCGTTCTTCGGCTCGACCAGACGCGGGTCGACGCCGGGCGTCACGCACAGGCCCAGCCGCGCCTTGCCGCCCTTGACCGGGCGCACGGCGGCGAACTGGAAGTTCCGCGACCAGGCGGAGAACCCCTTGCGCTGCCCAGTGACCAGGCCGGGAAAGCCCGCCACCGCCGCCTCGACCGCCTCGAAGATGGCCGTCGAGGCGGGATCCTTCCAGAGATTGGCGCGCAGCTGTTCCGGAGAGTCCCACCCCGCTTCCGGCGGGAACGCCTCCGACGGGATGTGGGCGATACGGTTGACGCCCAGGCCATGGTGCTCGCGCAGCCACTCGACGCGTTTGCGGGGCGTGGTTTCGGGGCAGGTCCGCGCGATCGCCACCCATTCGGCCAAGGGCTTGCCCGTGTCGCGCTCCAGACTGGCCTGGACCGAGGCGAACCACTTCTTCTGGCGGTCGGTGAGATGTTCCGCGCCCGGTCCGTTGCTTCCCGCGCCCATGCGATTGCGCTCCGCGCTGCCTTTGATAGGACATTACCTCCTGCAGGGAGCGCATCAATGAGCCTCGAGGGCGCCTACGACGACGGCAACATCTTCGCGAAGATCGTGCGGGGAGAAATGCCCAGCGTGAAGGTCTGGGAGGATGACCAGGTGCTGGCCTTCATGGACGTGTTTCCCCAGGCCAGGGGGCATGTGCTGGTGATCTCGAAGACCTCGAAGGCCCGCAACCTGCTCGACGCCGAAGCCAAAACCATCGGCCGCCTGATCGGGGCGGTGCAGAAGACCGCGCGGGCCGTGAAGGCGGCGCTCAGGCCCGACGGGCTGGTGGTGACGCAGTTCAATGGCGCGCCGGCCGGCCAGACGGTGTTCCATCTGCATTTCCACATAATCCCCCGGTGGGACGGCGTGCCGCTCGGCCGGCACGGGGAGGGGGGCATGGCTGACATGGCCGAGCTCAGGCTCCTGGCCGACCAGATCGCCGCCGCGCTGGATGGCCCGGAAAGGTCATGATCCGGCTCCAGTCTCGACACAGGACCGACGACGGGCCAGCCGTTCTCGACCAGGGAGATGACCGATGAGCTACCGATCCGCAGGAGCCGCCGCCGCGATGGCGTTGATCCTGGCGCCCGTCGCGGCCCAGGCGACCGACTTCCGGGTGATGGGCGAAGATGAGCGGGCGATCAGCGTGATCGAGGCTGCGGTCAAGACCGACTCCGAGGGCCACCGCGAGACCGGCTTCTTCATCGGCTTCTCCGAGCCCGTCGGCGGCCCCGGCGGGACCCAGGTGATCGCCTCGACCCTGCTCTTCGACTGCCCGGCCGGTCGCTACAAGGTCGGCCTCTCGCGCAGCTTCACGGCGGAGATGGCGCCGGTGCAGCAGACCGATGGTCACTACGGCTGGCGGACCCTGGTGGCCGATTCGCCGTTCGCCCGGGCCGCCGCCTTCGCCTGCAAGGGCGAGGCGCTGCCAAAGGCCGACGGGGCCAGCGTCAAGGCGGTCGTCGGCGCCTACCTTGGCCGCCGGGCCGAGGCCGAGGCGGCGGCGGCAACCGCCGGG